>JBCCOF010000112.1:0-8331 GCA_039025455.1 Pseudomonadota bacterium
CGAGACGGTGCAGGCGCGCAACGTGTGGCGGGGCCTGCGCGATGCGGCGCTCACGGACTTTGCGCAACTGCCTGCGGGATAGAGTCTTCTTGGAGCGATCACCCGCCCCGCCTCCCCGCCCGTCCACCAAACCCTACTGGTATTCATTGGTGGACGGGCGGGGAGGCGGGGCGGGTGATCGCTCCAAGAAGACTCTATCCCGCAGGCAGTTGCGCAAAGTCCGTGAGCGCCGCATCGCGCAGGCCCCGCCACACGTTGCGCGCCTGCACCGTCTCGGCCACGTCGTGCACGCGCAGCATATGCACGCCCGCATCCATGCCCCATGTCGCCAGCGCGATCGAGCCGCCCAGCCGCTGATGCGCGGGTTCTTCGGTGCTCAGCGCCCCGATCATCCGCTTGCGACTGACGCCCAGCAGCAGCGGCGAACCCAGCGCATGGAACAGCGGCAAAGCGTTGAGCAGTGCGAGATTGTCCGCCAGCGTCTTGCCAAAGCCGATACCGGGATCGAGCATGATCTTGTCCTCCGCAATCCCGCGCGCGATTGCATTGGCGCGCGCGGTCTTGAGGAAGTCGAACACCTCGCTCACCACGTCCGCGTAGTCCCCGCCCTCGTGCAAGTTGTCGCCCGTCCCCGGCGCGTGCATCAGCACTACGGGGCAACCGGAATTGTGCACCAGATCGGTCATCCGGTCGTCATAGCGCATGGCCGAAACGTCGTTCGCCATATGCGCGCCTGCCGCCAGCGCCGCTTCGAGCACACCCGCACGGCGGGTGTCGACGCTGATCGCGGCGCCCATTTGGGTGCAATATTCGACCGCAGGCAGCACGCGTTCTTTCTCGTCGCCCTCCCACGTCGCCGCGCCGCCCGGGCGCGTGCTCTCGCCGCCAATGTCGATGATTGCCGCTCCCGCTTCGAGCATCCCCGCGGCATGCTCGCGCCCAGCATCGGGCCGCTCAAGGAACTCGCCCCCATCGCTAAAGCTGTCCGGCGTCACATTGAGCACGCCCATGATCTGCGGCTGATCGAAGCGGATGGTGCGGGTCCCCAGTTGGAGCGGCGAGTGCTGCTTGGCCAGATTGGTAAATTGCTGCTCCGCGTCGAGACCCAGCGGGCGGAGGGTTTGCATAGCATCACGCACACCGAAGGTGTGGCGCTCGATCACTTTGCCGCGATCGCGCACAATCGCGGCAAAGCGGCTGGCATAGACCAGACTTCCGCCCAGCCGGATGGCCTGCCCCTCCTCCATCTGCGGAGACTGGGTGGTGGCGACCGGCTGGATGTAGACAGAGGCGCTCACAGCGGTGCCTCGCCCGCCGTCCCAAGCGTCGGAACGCCATGAGACATGGACCACATGTTACACGGTCCTGAGGAAGAAATTCCCGAGGGCGAATGCGCCGGTTTCGGGTGCGAAATGTTGGATTGCGAAAACATGCGTGTGAGGCTTAGCGAATGCCTCGCGAGTAGGACAGCGGCCAGTGCGGGTTTTGCGCCATCGCCTTCGCCGGAGAGTTTGTCGCCTTCTCAGGCCGCGCGCATCTTTTCGAGCCGCTCCTTGTGCTCCTTTTCAACCGCGCGCCACGCCTTGAACACGCTTAGCCCCGGATCGGTCTCACCCGTGCGGCCCAGCGCGTAAATCTGCATGTAGAACCAGAACTGCGTTGCAAACCCAGCAGCAGCGCGCAGCATTTTGACGCCATTTAGGAAGCGCAGGAAGGGCGGGAATAACGACAGCTCTTTTTCCACGCTGGGCAAGGTGTCCGCCCCTTCAAGGATCTGTTTCGCACCGTCAGCCGCCACACACAGCGGACGCCCCAGCCCGACCACATCGGCCGCGCCGCTATCCACCGCCTGCTCCATCGCCACGCGGCTGCGAAAGCCTCCGGTGACCATCAGCGGCACGTCGACTGCATCCTTCATCGCCTTGGCGAAATCGACGAAATAGGCTTCGCGCGCCACGGTGCTGTCGGCGACGGCGGGGTCATCGGACGGCTCCAGCCCTTCGATGCCAAGCAGTTTGGGTTGTTCGTAAGTGCCGCCCGATATCTCGATCAGATCGACGCCGCGCTCTTGCAGCCAGCCGACGACCTTGATGCTGTCTTCAAACGCAAAGCCGCCCTTCTGGAAGTCCGCGCTGTTGAGCTTCACGCTGATCGGGAATTCTGCGCCAACCGCTTCGCGCGCGCCCTCGATCACGCGCAAGAGCAGCGCCGCGCGGTTCTCCAAAGAGCCACCCCAGCGATCGGTCCGCTGATTGGATCGGGGCGAGAGGAATTGCGAAATCAGATAGCCATGCGCGCCGTGGATCTGCACGCCGGTAAAGCCGACTTCCTTGCAGATCCGCACCGCGCGGATGAACTTTGTGATGATCTCTTCGATCTCGGCATCATCCAGCGCGACCGGCTCGCCGAATTGGCCACCGGGCAGGCCCAGCTTAACCGCGCTTGGCGCTTTGGGATGCGGGTTGATCATGGAGAATGTCTGGCGTCCGGCGTGGCTGATCTGAGCCCAGAACTGGTTGCCGCTGCGCGTGCCTGCCGCAGTCCAGCGCTTGAACGCGGCGATCTCGTCATCGTTCAGCTCGCGGTCGAGAATGACATTGCCGGGCCGCTCCAGATGATCGCGGTCGATCTGCAAATTGCCCGACAGCAGCATGCCGCACCCGCCATCCGACCAGATGCCGTAAAGCCGCTCAAGCTCCGCCGTCGGCACCCCGCGCGCATCCGCCAGCCCCTCGGTCATGGCAGCCTTGGCCAGCCGGTTCGGCATCACGACGCCGCAAGGCAGGGTGAGTGGTTGGGAAAGTGTCATAGCGCGGAGGCCTCTCGTCTCAATTCAATGAGAGAGATATCACTCACGGCGGCTTTGGATAGACGCCTGGCGGCTGTTTAATCTTCACTCGCCAGAAGGAACAATTGCCGCGCGGCGTCGATGGGCAGCACTTCGCCGCCCTTCTCATAGTGCCAGAATGTCCAGCCGTTGCAGCTTGGCGCCTCTTGCAATTCCTTGCCGAGGCCGTGGATCGAACCAACCTGTCCCTTGCAATCGAGCGAGCCGTCCGCCCGCACCGTCGCCACCCAGCGGCGTTTCTTGTCGAACACCTGTGTGCCGGGCGGGATCAGTGCATTTTCAACCAGCGTACCGAAGGCGACCCGGGGCGCGGATTTCTTGGACTGCATTGTTGTTAGAGCGCTCTCGTCGAGCGGAAGTTCCTTGGAAATGCGTTTTTCCGCAACATTCCTATAGAAATCTTCGCGTTCACAGCCGATCCATTGCCGACCCAGCCGCTTGGCGACCGCGCCGGTTGTGCCGGTGCCAAAGAACGGATCGAGCACCACATCGCCCGCTTCGGTGGTGGCGAGCAGCACGCGGTAAAGCAGCGCCTCGGGCTTTTGCGTGGGGTGGGCTTTCTTGCCGTTTTCCTTCAGCCGCTCTCCGCCCGAGCAAATCGGCAGCACCCAATCAGAGCGCATCTGCAGCTCGTCGTTCAGCGTCTTCATCGCACGATAATTGAAGTGGTAACGCGCCTTTTCGCCCATGCTCGCCCAGATCAGCGTCTCGTGCGCGTTGGTGAAACGGGTGCCCTTGAAATTGGGCATCGGATTGGTCTTGCGCCACACGATGTCGTTCAAGATCCAGAAGCCGAGATCCTGCAGGATCGCGCCGACGCGGAAGATGTTGTGGTAGCTGCCGATGACCCACAGAGCGCCGTCGGGCTTGAGAATTCGTCTCGCTTCCGTGAGCCAAGCCTTTGTGAATTCGTCATAAGCGCGGAAGCTGGAAAACTGGTCCCAGTGATCGGTCACAGCGTCGACTTCGGAGCCATCGGGGCGGCTAAGGTCGCCGCCCAATTGCAGGTTGTAAGGCGGGTCGGCGAACACACAGTCGATGGAATTGTCGGGCAGCGAACGCATGGCCTCGATGCAATCGCCGGACAGAATCTGGCCCGTTGGCAGCAGCTCGGGCGCGACGGTCGCCGCTTTTGCAGAGCGCTTGGCGCGCGCCTTGGTTGTCTCGATCACACCCACAATTCGTCCCCTGACTGGTCACCGCGCAGCCAAGCCGCGCGAAAGTTATCCACAGGGTGAGTCCTCAGCGGACTCACGTCAAGAACAGAATTTTTGCGGATTATGGTTAACAGCGCGTCAACATCGCCAGATACGCGGCAGAACGAAACGTGACCCCACTAGATATTGAGTCCCGCAAGGGCGACGCGACTCCAGATAGGGTGGTGTTGCGCGGAGGACTCGGTGGCTTCGCTATCAAAGCCTCTCAATACCAACCGAGATTCATACCGAAGACTTCCTTGTGGCGAGCAAAGGCCTCTTCACCGATGCACACCGATCCGAGGTAGTGCGACATCGCGATCACTTTCTGCGTCAGTTCCTTCAGCGCTTCGTCATGCGCTTGCACTTGCTCCGAGCCGAACGATTGCTCGGCGCGGGTCTTCTCCATCATGCCGGCGATCGGGGCATGGGCTTCGTCGAGCAGGCGCTCGACCTGTTCGATCAATCCATCGGGATATTGGCCGGGATGCTGGGGCAGGTCCAAAACCAAGCTGCTGCGCTGGTCGGCGGCGAGAAGCATCTGGTTCCACGCTTGCGGCGCCCACAGCTTACACTGCGCGGCGAGCAATTCGCCAAACCGCCCGTTCCACAATTCCCATGGCAGCATGGCATAGGCGACGACGCTAGTGCCCTCGGGCAGCTGCGAGTTGACCTTTTCGAGAAACGCCTTCTGCTTGGCGAATTCCTCTTCGAACTGCGCATTGGCGGTTTCCTGAGTTGGACGGAGATTTTCCGGGCTGTTCGGGTGCAGGCCAGCCTCCGTCAGAGCATCGCCAGCCTCGCCCTCCCATGCCGATTCCGGAATGATCTGCCGCTCCCGCTGGTTCGGCTCGGCCCCGCGCTGAGCGTATTCGCGCGCGTTAATCGAACGGCGCCTGCCGAATACTGGTCTTTGAAATCCCACTGTTTGGTCCCCTTGTTCAGACGGGGTGAGGATTACGTATCGGGGACTAATATTTAGCTAATTCAGTGAGTTTTAGTTTGAAATGACTTCAATTCGCGTTTGATTTGCAGTCAAGAGTCATGCGCAAAACCGGGCCCCACCAGCCGGGCTTCTGGTGTTGCAACTGATTCGCAACAGGTGCACGATGCGTCTCCAATCGGGAGCACTTATATGTCGCTTGTTGTTGATCGCGGAGGCACGTCGCTCGATCATGTCGCCATCGGTGTTCCGGACACCGAGCGCGGGGTCCAGGAGATCGCAGAGCGCATCGGTTTTGAGCCGCTGCTTACCGAACCGGAACCGGGCCAGTTTTACTGGAGCGGCGCGGTTCCGCTTGGCTCAGGCAAATTCCTCGAAATTCTCGGCCCCAACCCGGCGTTCAGAAAGTTCAATCCCTTTATCGAGATGGTCAAGCGGCTGGACCAGCCAAGGCCGATCTTCTGGTATGTCGCCACCGACGATTTCGCTGCCTTTCAAACCGCCGCAAAGGCTGCTGGTGCACCGGTGGAGCGTGTCCAGACCGTGCGGCATGAAAAGCAAGGGGTGCTAACCGACTACACACGCGGCATTATCGGCCCCGGTTTTTTGAGCGTCAGTCCAAACGTCATTCAATGGCGATCGCGCAACTCGAATTTCGACGACAGCGAGGGCCTCACGTTCCTCGGCCTTGAGCTAAGCCACCCCGAAGCGGACCGTTTAAACACTGCTTTTACGACGCTCGGGATCGATCAAAAGGTGCACACCGGACCGCACCGAATGGCTTTGAGGCTCGGCACGCCGAAGGGCGAGGTCGAGTTCGCGGGCGAAGGCATGGAGATCAGAGGCCTAGGCGCAATGGTCAAGCTGGCAAGCACCTTCGCGCGATGGGCGCTCTCGCGTGGTTGAGGGACCCGAATAACCGCAACTTTCAGGCACAGCCGCAGGTTGAGGGCCTGGCGGGAGACCCAGAGCGTGCACGGACTGTCGCTGCGAAGAGGCAATTTTTGATCGCCCGCTCTTGTCGTCACGCGCCAATAGTTCAAATTGCGGAAGCTGGGGGTGGAGATTGAAAGCCTACTTTCCAGCACTCCGATGGCAAAGCAGGTATCGGTGCGACTGCTAACCAAGCGCTTTGAGGGCTTTGAAGAGGACTTGCAGCGATTCATCAGGGCCAACTGTGCCCGTATCGACGAACAGGTCACTAAACGAGCGATGCCCGTAACCTTGATCAATCATCTCGTTTACACGGCGCAACTCATCGGCTGAAAAACTACGGCCTCTGCCCGGATCAGCGATCGCATCATAAGTACTTTGCAAAGAGACGAAAATCGTCTTCAAATCCATCTCCGCGAGGCGTCGACTATAGAAGATCCATTCCAAGCAGCGAAGCGGGTAAGCCACGACAACAGCCCTGCCTCTGGCCGCTTCCTCACTCACAGTGCGAGCTATTGATCGGGCGGTCGACAGTGATGAAGCAAACCAGACTTTAGTCTGATCGGAATGCTCGTCTCCATCGATAAAGGTTCCCCCGAGCTTGGCGGCGAGCATCGAACCAAGGGTGCTTTTCCCTGAGCCTATCGGTCCATTCAAAAAGATCGCAACGGATGAATTTGTTATCATCAATCGATACCACAGGAGCCTTAGCTCGAAATAATGAAGACCCTGAGTTAGATGTCGCTATTCTTGCGGTCCATCCCCCAATCTGATTTCCAAGCCGCACTGGCGGTTTCGGCAGTCCAATCATTGTCTCTCAGGCAAAGACCAGCACCACATTTGCGGTGAAACCCGCCAATAAAACCGCTCCGATGACGCGGTTTATGCTTTTCGCGAACCACAAGAGCGCGAGCAGCACCACAGCGCTCGCCGTCAGCAGCCCCATCTGACCCGTCGTGTGCAGGCTGTAAGGCAGCGCGAAAGGCGCGATGCTCATCGTCGCGCCGCCGATCAGCAGGATGTTGTAGATGTTCGAGCCGACCACATTGCCGATCGCCAAAGCCGATTTGCCGCGCAAAGCCGCTGCAATCGAGGCAGCGAGTTCTGGCAAGGAAGTGCCCACCGCCACCACGGTCAGGCCGATGACAGTCTCGCTCACGCCCAGCAATGTCGCCAGATCGATAGCGCCGGAAACCAGCGCATTGCCGCCCAGGACCAGCACAACCAGCCCGCCGATAAACAGGCTCAGTGCCTTGGCCCAGCTTGGCTTTGCCTCATCCTCGACTCCGCTTTCCTCGGGCGGACCGGGAAAGCGATAGCTGTAGGCAATATAGGCGATGATCCCCATCAGCAGCACCAGCCCGATCAGCGGCGCACCAACCTGTGCAAGCGCCAGCCCCCACAAGACCAGCGTAACACCAAGCGCAATCGCCCCATCGCGCCGTCCCCTCCCGCCAAGCGCAATCGGCGTCACCAATGCGGTCGCGCCGAGGATTAGCAGCGTGTTCGCTAGGTTCGAGCCGACGATATTGCCCCACGCGATTTCGGGCGATCCGGCAAGGCTCGCCTGAATACTAGCGACCATTTCAGGCATGCTGGTCGCAAAGCCGACAATGACTAGGCCAGTGAACAGGGTCGAGACGCCGAGCTTGCCCGCAATGCCCACGGCACCGCGCACCAGCAGCTCCCCGCCCACTGCCAAGCCGACAAGCCCCACAAGACTAAGGAGAATCGCGTCAAGCATGCGCAGCGCCTAGAGCAAGCGCGGCCTATAGCAAAGACACTTGGGCAACCGGAGCAAAGCTGCGGCGGTGCAGCGGCGTGGGACCGTGCACGCGCAAAGCCTCTTTATGCTCGGGGCTGGGATAGCCCTTGTTGCGCTCCCAGCCATATTCCGGGTGCTGCTTGGCCGCTTCGATCATCAGCCTGTCGCGCCATTCTTTTGCGATGATAGAGGCGGCGCTGATCGCGGGTTCAATTCCGTCGCCACCGACGATGGCGCGCGCGGGCCAAGTCCATTCTGCGCATCGTCCCTGCGGCGTCATATTGCCATCGATCAGGACGTTGGAGGGCGCTGCTCCGCTGCTGGCCGCCAGATCGCGCACGCAGCGGGTCATCGCGGTCATGGTCGCCATGAAGATATTGAGCCGGTCGATCTCTTCCGGCTCCACCACTGCCACCGCCCATCCGCAGCTCGCGCGGATTTGTTCGTCGAGCGCAGCGCGCCGCTTGGCCGAAAGCCTCTTGGAATCGTCCAGCCCCGTGGGTATCGCATCGCCCAGAACAACCGCTGCGGCCACCACCGGACCCGCCAGCGGCCCCCGCCAGGCCACATCCACGCCAAAGACGTGGGTTTCGGCACCGAATACGTTTCCAGGAGTTATCCTTGCCATGACCATCACATTGAAAGC
>JBCCOF010000113.1:0-8110 GCA_039025455.1 Pseudomonadota bacterium
GTAGTATCCCGAGCCGCCACCGCGCCGATCATCGCGATCGGATACGTCGCTTTTGCCTCGTCGGAAAAGGTCGAACAGTGCCACGCTCAGTGTGTTAGCAGGCTAATACGCCCAGATACAAGAGGCCTTGTCACCGCGTCAGAAGCCTTCGGCGACGGTCAGATAGAACTCGCGGTCATCCACCTCGTCGAGGAAAAGCCGCTTGGGCGACTTGGCGCAGCGCTTCGTGAGCTTCTTCCACTCCTTGCGACGGTCTTCGCGCATGGTCTCTCGCTCTTCAAACGTCTTGGTTCCGCCACCGACAAACTTCGCCATTGATGGCAGCAGGATAAAGGCGTTTTTCGGCCAGAACACCTTGCGATAGCCCGCGCTGTTTTCACTAAACCACTTATATTCGCGCAGCATATCGCCGCAGGTGTAATCGTCGAACCCGCCCCCCGGACTGTCTTCATCATAGCGAGCATAACCGAGATAGACCGCGATTGTGCCCTGGACAGCTTCGCCCTTGTAATTCCTTGCAGCAGTGTATCGCAGTTGCTCGGCGCGCGCTTTGGCCGCTGCGTCGATGGCGGGTGAATTGCTGCTGCGGCTGAGTTTAAGGTCCAAGAGCGTACCGTCAGGCGCGACCGTCGCGATATGCACGGCGGTGCCGTTGTGCCCTTTATCCTTGGCCCATTGCTCAATATCGACCGTCTTCACGCGCTCGACACTGGCATTGCGACGAAGATTGTTGCGCCGGATCGGATCGGGCGCGGGGATAGTCAGGACAGGCTTTTCGGCTGGTGGCGTAGCCTCTTGAGCTGCAACGTCGGACGGAATTGCCCAGATGCCGGCGAACACCGCAAGGAGCAGCATACGCACCTGAGTTATGCCCCTTTCGCGGCGCTTTCAGGGAGGTCTTCGTTGAACACGCGCTGGTAATATTCGCTCACCAATGTGCGTTCTGCCTCATCGCATTTGTTGAGGAAGCTCAACCGGAATGCAAAGCCGACCGAATTGAAGATCGCCGCGTTCTGTGCCCATGTGATCACGGTGCGCGGGCTCATCACGGTCGAGATATCGCCATTCATAAAGCCTTGGCGGGTGAGGTCGGCGACCTTCACCATGTCGGCAATCATCGCATCGTCGGTCTCGGGTGTCTTCGACTTCACAATCTGCTGCTCGGTTTCGGCGGGCAGATAATTCAGCGCGACCACGATGTTCCAACGGTCCATCTGCGCCTGGTTGATGGCTTGGGTGCCGTGATACAGCCCGCTCGTGTCGCCCAGCCCGACCGTGTTGGTGGTCGCGAACAGGCGGAAGTGCGGGTTCGGCGTGATGACGCGGTTCTGGTCGAGCAGTGTCAGGCGGCCATCAAATTCGAGGATCCGCTGAATCACGAACATCACATCGGGGCGGCCCGCGTCATATTCGTCAAAGGTCAGGGCGACCGGATGCTGCAAAGCCCAAGGCAGAATGCCTTCTTTAAATTCAGTGACTTGCAATCCATCCTTCAAAACGATTGCATCGCGCCCGATCAGGTCGATCCGGCTGATATGCGCATCAAGGTTCACGCGGATGCTCGGCCAGTTCAGCCGCGCGGCGACCTGTTCGATGTGAGTCGATTTGCCGGTGCCGTGATAACCCTGAATCATCACCCGGCGATTGTGGGCAAAGCCGGCGAGGATCGCGAGCGTGGTGTCGTGATCGAACACATAGCTTTCATCGAGCTCGGGCACGTGCTCGACATTCTCGCTGAAGGCGGGGACCTGCCAATCGATATCGATGCCGAATGTATCGCGCACATCGACCGTGCTATCCGGCTGGGAGGGGATGGCGCTGGCGCCAGCGAAACTGTCTGTTGAGTGTGAGTTCATTGCTCGGTCCGGTTAGAGCGGGATGCGCGCGGCTGCAAGCGGGTGACGACAGCTAATTTGTAAGTCTGCCCGATTTCGCGCTGTGATTAGGCGTTTGGTACAGTGATCAACGCCAGATGCCCGCGTTTGATCCAAATCCGTGCGCCATTGGCGCCAGCGGTCAAATCGGCGTTCGCGCCAGAGGGAAACCGCAACCAGTCGTGCTTGCCATAGGCGATCCCCGCATGGTTCAAATCGCCTTCAAGAATAAGCACCTCTGAACCGCCTTCGCTCGACACTTCGGCGCGCGTCCCCGCGTTCCACGATTCGAGCGCAACGTGTTCATAGTCGCGCTCGGCGAGAACCGCATGCGACACGCTCGGCCGCGCGGGATCGGCAGACACGTCGAGCGTGTTGAGATCGAGGGCAAACTGCTCCTGATCCTCGGGGTCAAACTGCCACAGCTTCACAAAGATCGTGCAGCCCGGATCGGAGCGCGGGATGTGATGGGTACCAACCGGATTGCGCACATAGGTGCCAGTCGCATAATCGCCATGCTCATCCTGAAAAACGCCATCGAGCACGATGAACTCTTCACCGCCCGAATGCGTGTGTTCGGCGAAACTGCTGCCCTTGGCATACCGCACGATGCTGGTTGCGCGGGCGACTTCGCCGCCGATCCGGTCAAGCATGCGCCGGTCCACGCCCGCCATCGGTGAGGGTAGACAATCTATCTGATCGGTGTGCGCGAAAGCGGGCTTATCAAAGTTGGCGTTGATTTCCATGATTGCCCAAGTGGGGATCAGTCGTGGCGGTTTAAGGGCAAGCACGCTCGAAAAATACGATTGCTGTGACTACATTGCCCGTGATGGCTGACCCACTCGAATCGCTGCGCCTCAAAGTGGTCGACCAAGTGCGCGGCGTATTCCACGATTCGAACAATGGCCAAAAGCCCGTCCCGCCGTCCGACAATGCGCTGTTTGAAAAGGACACGCCGATCCGCATGGTCCATGCCGATCTGGTCGGAATGATGACCGGGGGCATTCGCGGGCTGCTGCTCCAGATGCTCCACCCGCACGCCTTGCAAGGGGTGCTCGACCATTCAAACTTTCGCGAGGATATGCATGGGCGCCTGCAACGCACCGCGCGTTTCATCGCGGTGACGACGTTCGGCGATCGTGAGCGGGCGATGGCTTCGATCCGGGCGGTGAACAATATCCATGCGCGCATTGGCGGCACGCTTCCCGACGGCGCACGCTACACCGCCGACAATCCGCGCACGCTCGCCTGGGTGCATGTGGTTGAGGCGCAGAGCTTTCTGGCGGGTTACATGCGGCAGGTTCGCCCCGACATGCCGGTGGCCGAGCAGGACGAATATTACCGTCAATTCGCTGTGATAGCCCGTGCGCTCGGGGCCGATCCAGTGCCGGAGAGCCGCGCCGAGGCCGATGCTATCTTCCGCGAACTGCGCACTGACTTGCGCGCTTCGGCGGAGGCCCGCGAAGTTGCGCAACTGGTGCTGAATGCCAAGCCGCCCGGAACCCCGCCTGGTGTTCAGACTGTGCTCGCTGCGGAGTCGGTCGCGATGTTGCCGGAATGGGCGCGGTCTATGCTGCGCCTTCAGCGTCCGCGCCTGACTGCGCTCCCTGCGCGCGCGGCGACATGGGGTGTGGGGCGGACATTGCGTTGGGCCTTCAAACAGAACTGACCCCCATCGACCCGAGAAATGGGCTATAGGCATTGCGGGAATCGATTTTGAGGGAGGTCATTTATGCTTGTTGCCATCGCTATGCTATCCGTGCCCGAGGCCAACCGCGACGCCTATGAAAAGGCGGCGGAGTTTATGGCGCAATGGTCCATGGACCACGGCGCGCTGGAGGTCATGGAGCTTTGGGAACACAACGTGCCCGAGGGCAAAGTCACCGATCTGCGCAAAGCCGTCGCCGCTCCCGAAGGCGAGAAGATTGTCGCCGGGTGGGTGATCTGGCCGGACAAGGAAACTTTGGCCAAAGCACAAGAAGCGATGGGCAAAGGCGAAGGGTTCGAAGGTTACCCCGAGGGCGATATGCCGTTCGACGGATCGCGGATGATCTGGGGCGAATTTGAAACCGTTCTGATGAAGGGACGCTAAGCCAATGGCCGAATTCACCTTCTACACCGTGGCAATGAGCCGCGGTCAGATTGCGCGCTGGGCGCTTCACGAGGCGGGCGCGGATTACGAGCACGTGATGATGGAATGGGCCAGCCGCCCGGAAAGCTACAAAAAGATCAATCCGATGAACAAGGTGCCCGCTTTGGTGCACCATCTTGGCGGGCAAGATCACATTGTGACCGAAGCGGCGGCGATCAATCACTATATCGCCGAAACGCACCCCGACAAAGGCCTGTTGCCAGAGACGCATGAGAAAGCGGCCTATTTCCGCTGGATGTTCTTCGCCGCCGGTCCCATCGAGCAAGCTGTGTTGAGCAAGGCGATGGGCTGGGAAGTCCCCGAGGAACGCCGCGCAACGGCGGGCTTTGGCAGTTTCGACCTGACGATGCGCGCGATTGAAGAGCATCTCAAGGCGAATGACTTCGCCGCAGGGGACCGCTTCACCATGGCCGACACCTATGTCGGCAGCCAGATCAATTGGGGCCTGATGTTCAGGACCATCGAAGAGACGCCCGCGTTCAAGGCCTATGTTGAACGGATCACCCAGCGCGAAGCCTATATCGAGGCGCAGGCGATTGATGCAAAACTGATTGCGGACGCCAGCTAAGCAAAAACCTTGCTTTTCCTCAGCAGCTGATACGCATCGACAATGGTGTTCAACCGCGCCTCATACTGACGGTCGCCACCATTGCGGTCGGGGTGATAGCGCCGCACCAGCTCCGAATAGCGCCGCCTCAATCGCGCGCGGTCAGTGTTTGAGCCGAGCCCCATGGTCTCCAGCGCCTGCGCTTCCTCTTTCGAGAACATGCCGCTCATCGCCATCTTTGCCTCGCGTTCGGCGCGGCTGCGAATGCCGCCAGCGCGCGCGCTGATTGCATCGAGCGGGTCATCGAAATCCGCCCAGCGCGGCATTCCATCAACATGGATGTTGGGCGAAAGGCCGGGGCTTTCGGTCCGCCATCCTGACACAGGCGATTGTGCATCGAGGATTTCGTCGGCGCTCATCCCCTCGAACCAGTCATAGCCCGCGTTGAATTCGCGGATGTGATCAAGGCAGAACCAACGCCATTCCCCCGGCCCGTCAAATCCGCTTCCTCGCTGTCCGGGTGCGCGGAACTCGCCCGCTTCGCGACAACCGGGCGCTTCGCATTCGCGGTCTGTGCCTTCGTGGCGGCCATGGAACTTTGAAGAAGGCATGAAGGGTTGAGAATGGTAACGAAGGGGCCAAATGCCAAGGATGCAAAAAGGGAAATGCGCGATGAGCGGAACGATTGCGGAAGAAATGACAGGTTTGCTGACCGAAGCATTCGCCCCGACGAAGCTCGAAATCATCAATGACAGTGCGCATCATGCGGGCCACGCGGGCGATGACGGGTCGGGCGAATCGCACTTTACCATCGTGATCGAGGCTGCGGCCTTCACCAGCATGAACCGCCTCGCCCGCCAACGCGCTGTGATTGCGGCCTTGGGTGACATCGTGGGCGAGCGGGTCCATGCCGTTGCGATCAAGGCAAGCGCGCCGGAATGAGCGGACAGGAACTGGCACCATGATCACGCAGACCATCACTCCCGTCACCCACGATCTTGGCCAATTCGAGGTGCGCCGCGTGCTCCCCTCGCGTCAGCGGACCATGGTGGGCCCGTTCATATTCGTCGACGAATTCGGCCCCGCCGACCTTGCCCCCGAGGCCGGAATGGGTGTGCGCCCGCACCCGCATATCAACCTCGCGACGGTGACCTGGCTGTTCGAGGGTGCGATTGACCATCGCGACAGCGTCGGCAGCTATGCCACCATTCGCCCGGGCCAGGTTAACCTGATGACGGCGGGCCGCGGGATCGTCCATTCCGAGCGCAGCCCGGCGGATGAGCGCGCCCGTGCATCGCGCATGTTCGGGATGCAGACTTGGCTGGCCCTGCCCGAAGCGCAGGAGGAGATTAATCCGGCATTTGAGGCGGTATCCGACCTGCCGATGGTCGAAGATGCCAACGCAAAGGCATGGGTCATCATGGGCGATCTGTGGGGCAAGAGCGCGCCAACCACGACCTATGCCGACACGATCTATGCAGAAATTGTGCTGGGCAGCGGCGGCGCGATCCCGATTGATTCGCAGGCGGATGAGCGCGCAGTGATGCTGGTCAGCGGCGAGGCGAGTGTCGATGGCGTCGCGCTGGTGCCCTATCAGTTGGCGGTGCTCGCTCAGGGTAAGACCATGACATTGGCGAGCCAATCCGGCGGGCGGGTCATGCTGCTTGGCGGAGAGGCCTTCACCACCAAGCGCCATGTCTGGTGGAACTTCGTCAGCTCGGACCGCGAGCGCATCAATCAGGCCAAGGAAGACTGGCGCGAAGGCCGCTTTCCCACCGTTCCGGGCGACGAGGATGAATTTATCCCCTTGCCCGAAGTGCCCAAGACCGTCAGCTATCCCTGAACCAAAGTTCGGGAGAGAGAGATGGATTATACAGGCAAGGTCGCTTGGATCACCGGCGCGTCTTCGGGCATCGGCGCGGCTCTGGCACGAGACCTCGCAGGACGCGGCGCGCATTTGGCACTGTCAGGGCGCGATGAAAAACGGCTGGCCGAAGTCGCGGCGGAATGCGGCGAGACACTTATTCTGCCTTTCGATGTGCGTGATGATGCCGCGCTGGCCGATGCGACGGCCAAGGCGATCGCATGGAAGGGCGGCGTCGATATCGCGTTCGCCAATGCCGGGGTCTCGCAACGCAGCCGCGCGCTCAAGACCGACATGCAGGTCTATCGCGACATCATCGACATTGACCTCACATCGCAAATCGCGTTCTCTCAGGGGCTGATCGGCCACATGGTCGAGCGCGGATCGGGCGCGCTAACCTTTATCTCCTCCATCGCGGGCAAGGTCGGCGTGCCGATGCGCACCGCCTATAGCGCGGTGAAGTTCGGCCTTGCGGGCTATGGCGACGCCCTGCGCGGGGAATTGTCGCAAACGGGCGTCAGCGTCCATGTCGTCTATCCCGGCTCGGTCGCCACCGATGTCTCGCGCAATGCGATGGTCGGTGATGGATCGAAGCGCGGGCGCAGCGACAAAGTGATCGACGAGGGCATTCCCGCCCCCGATGCGGCGAAGAAAATGCTCGATGAAATGGCCAAAGGCACGCGCGAGATCATCGTCGCGCAGGGCATGGAAGAGAGCATGGGCGAAATGCGCCGCACGCCCGATGCGCTGTTCGATCAGGTCGCGGCCATGGTTGCTGCTGGATATATGGACCGCATGGAAGCGGACGAGGGTTGAGCATCATGGAGCAGAAGCGCGTTGAACTCGCCAATAGCATGCACCTCGATTGCGTCGATGAAGGGCCGGTCGATGCGCCGGTGCTGATCTTCCTGCACGGCTTTCCCGAAAGCCACCGGACATGGCGGCACCAGATCGCGCATTTCAAAGACCGCTATCGCTGCATCGCCCCGGACCAGCGCGGCTATCGCGGGTCTTCGAAACCACAGGACGTTGACGCCTACACGCCCGACAAGCTGATCGGCGATATCTTCCTGCTCGCTGACGCGCTGCACATCGCGAAGTTTACGATAGTCGGCCACGATTGGGGCGGAGCAATCGCTTGGGGCGTCGCGCTGGGTGGCCAGCATATGCGGGTCGAGCGTGCGATTGTCGCCAACGCGCCGCATCCTGCGATCTTTCAGAAGCTGCTCTACACCCATCCCGGCCAGCGCGAATCCAGCCAGTATATTCGAGAATTCCGCGATCCGGCCAATGATGCGCTGGTTAAAGAGCACGGCCTGACCGGGCTGATGCTGAAGGCGGTGAAATGGGACCGGCCGGAGTCAATGGAGCCAGAGGAACGCGACGCGCTTCTGCTCGATTGGCAAAACCGCGATGCGGCGTTCGGGATGCTCAACTATTATCGGGCCAGCCAAATGAATGTGCCGACCATGGACGAGCCATTCAAGATCCCAGCCGATTATGTCGCGCCTGACCTGCCAAAGCTGACTATACCGACACTGGTGATCTGGGCGATGGATGATCTGGCCTTGCCGCCGGAAAATCTGGAAGGGCTGAATGACATCATCGACCCGCTGACCGTGGTCAAAGTGCCCGATTGCGGACACTTCGTGCCGTGGGAAGCGCCGGATAAA
>JBCCOF010000114.1:0-8042 GCA_039025455.1 Pseudomonadota bacterium
GGCGCGGATCGCGGGGATGTGCGCGGAGATATCGGGAGCCACCAGATCGATATTGAGAATCTCCGCGCCGATGGCCGGCGTCATCGGATGAATATCAAGCGCGCCGGTGTCTTGTGCTGCGCGGTCTGCGGTGGTTGCCATTATCCCTCTCCCTCTTGGAGGGGAGTGTGCGCGATACCGTGCGCCGGTTCAAGCCGCTTCGCGCAGCCTCAATTCAAGCCGGTCCCAGATCTCGGCCAGCGCGTCGGTCACTTCGTCCATCATCGCTTCGGTGTGGTGCGGGCCGGGGGTGAAGCGCAGGCGCTCTGTGCCGCGCGGCACCGTCGGGTAATTGATCGGCTGAACATAGACGCCGTATTCGGCGAGCAGGATGTCGCTGATCTTCTTCGCGCGCACCGGATCGCCCACCATCAGCGGGACGATATGCGTGGTCGAATCCATCACCGGCAGGCCCGCTTCGGCAAATTTCAGCTTGAGCATAGCCGCCGCCGCCTGTTGCGCGTTGCGTTCCTCGCTGGAGCCTTTGAGGTGCTTCACCGATGCGAGCACACCCGCGACCAGAACGGGGCTGAGCGAAGTGGTGAAAATGAAACCGGGGGCATAGCTGCGGATGCAGTCGATTACGCGGGTGTCCGCGGCGATATAGCCGCCCATCACGCCAAACGCTTTGCCCAAAGTGCCCTCGATAATGTCGATCCGGTGCGCGGCGTTGTCCCGCTCCGAAATGCCGCCGCCATGCTCGCCATACATGCCGACCGCGTGGACCTCGTCGATATAGGTGAGGGCGTTGTATTTCTCGGCCAGATCGCAAATCGCATGGACGGGCGCGGTGTTGCCTTCCATCGAATAAACGCTCTCAAACGCGATCAGCTTGGGCGTCTCTAGGTCTTCTGCAGCGAGCAATTGTTCGAGATGCGCCATATCGTTGTGGCGGAAAATGCGCTTTTCGCAGCCGGAATTGCGGATGCCTGCGATCATGCTGGCGTGGTTTAATTCGTCGGAGAAGATCACGCAGCCCGGCAGCAGCTTGGCGATGGTCGAAAGCGTTGCATCGTTGGAGACATATCCGCTGGTGAAGAGCAGAGCGCCTTCCTTGCCATGCAGGTCCGCAAGCTCGCTTTCCAGCTCGACATGCAGGTGCGTGTTGCCGCCGATATTGCGCGTGCCGCCGGAGCCTGCGCCGACATCGTGCAGCGCGTTCTCCATCGCGGTGATGACCTTTTCGTGCTGGCCCATGCACAGATAATCGTTGGAGCACCACACCGTGATCGGCTTGGGTCCGTTATGCCCGTGAAAGCAGCGCGCATTGGGATAGGCGCCCTTGTTGCGCATGATGTCAATGAAGACGCGATAGCGACCTTCTTCGTGCAGCTTGTCAATCGCCTCGTCAAAGATCTGATCGTAGTTCAAGTCGCTAACGCTCTTTGTCTGGGCGCGAGGGAATCGGGGGCGCGCGCGGGATCGCATTGTTGGTACAACTTTATAACCCACGAGTTGCAAAGTTGTTTCGCGATTATTTAGGTGACGGTGATCGACTTGACCACCCGCGATCTTTGCGAGTCACTTGCAATAATTCCACGGGTTTAGAACGCTTCGGCAGGCCCCAAACCTCGCTCGGTGAGGGCGGCGGAAAGGCCATCGGCGCGGGTGACCGGTCCGGTCACGACAAAGCGGTTGGGGCCTTTCGCTGCAAACTCCTGACCTTCGAGCAAATGCGCGATCCGCCGCGCAATCCCGTCCGCGCCGTCGATCATCGCCACATGGTCGCCAAAGGACGCCGCCAGTTCCTCGCGCAGCAGCGGGAAATGGGTGCAGGCCAGCACAAGGCTATCGATGTCATCGCCGCCGGGCATGGCGCGCAGCCGCCCGGTCGCCTCTCTAATTACCCCAGGGTTCACCACGCCCCCGCGCAGCTTCGCCTCGGCCTCGCCCACAAAATCGGGCGCGGCGATGCGCAGCAGTTTCTTGCCGCTTGCGAAATCGCGTTCGAGATCATCGACATAGCTCTGGCGGATGGTGCCCTTGGTCCCGATCAGGCCGATGGTTCCGGTCTTGGTGCGCTCGGCGGCGGGCTTGATCGCGGGGACGGTGCCGACAATCGGGATTTCGAGCACCTCGCGCACCATGCCCAGCGCGATTGTGCTGGCGGTGTTGCAAGCAATGCAGGCGAGGCGCGGGGCATAGCGCTCGCTCATCCGCCCGAGCAGCCCGGCGACGCGCGCGGCAACCTCGGCCTCGGTCTTCATCCCGTATGGCATCCCGGCATAGTCGGCGGCGTAGATGATCGGAGCCTGCGGCAGCGCGCGCCGCACCGCGTCGTAAACGGTCAACCCGCCAACGCCGGTGTCAAACAGCAGGATGGGGGAGGATGCGTTCAAATCAATCTAATCCGTTCGTGCTGAGCTTGTCGAAGCACTGTACTTTTCTTTTCGTGGTGCGCCATTAGAAGAAAGGACAGCCCTTCGACAAGCTCAGGGCGAACGGGGTGTGGAACTTGGAAGAATTGCTAGCGGCACTGTTTGGATTTCTCTGTGGCTCGATCCCCTTCGGCCTGATCCTGACGCGGGTGGCCGGTTTGGGCGATGTGCGCGAGATCGGGTCGGGCAGCATCGGCGCGACCAATGTGCTGCGGACCGGGAACAAGGGGTTGGCGGCCGCCACCGTTCTGCTCGATGCGGCGAAGGGCGTGGTGCCAGTTTTGCTGGCGCCGATCCTGTTTGTGCCCGAGCTTGCCGCCGGTGAGCCGTCGAGAGTTTTCACCGCAGGACCCGCCGAACTCGCCGCCGTTGGCGCAGTCGCGGGGCATTGCTTCACACCTTGGCTGAAGTTCAAAGGCGGCAAGGGCTTTGCCACTGCCGCCGGCGTGTTGGGCGCGCTGGCTTGGCCGGTCATGCTCACCTGCGCCGCAATCTGGGGCGGCTACGCTTGCGGTCAGCCGCATTTCATCCGTGTCATCGATGCTCACAGTTATCGCTGCGCCTTTGGCCGCGTCGGTGATGGGATATCCGGAATTGATCGAGCCGCTGATCGCCATTGCCGCGATCGTGCTGATCCAGCATCGCGCGAATATCGGGCGTTTGTCGCGCGGTGAGGAGCCTAAGGTGGGGGGGAACAAGGAGTGAGCCAACAAAACCCTTCGTCATTCCAGCGAAAGCTGGAATCTCCCGCTAGCTCGCGCTTTGTTTGCACCAGATCCCAGCTTTCGCTGGGATGACGGGGATGTCTGAACTCACACTCTCCCAAGCCGAAGCCTTCGCCCGCATCCGATTGCTCCGCTCGCCCAATATCGGCCCGGTCAGCTATCGCCAGCTGCTAGGGCGTTTCGGCACGGCAGAGGCGGCTATCGAGGCGCTCCCGGACCTCGGATCGCGCGGCAAGACGCCCTATCGCCCCGCGCCGACCGACCGGATCGAGCAGGAAATTCTCGGTGTGCGCAAGGCGGGCGCGCGCTATCTGTTTCATGATCAGCCTGATTATCCCGCGCCGTTGGCACAGCTCGACAGCGCTCCACCGATTATTACCTGTCGCGGAAACCTCGCGCTGGCATCCGAGCCGTGTGTAGCGATGGTTGGCGCGCGCAACGCTTCGGCGGCGGCGGTAAAGCTGGCGCGCGATTTTGCGGGTGATCTCGCGCAGGCGGGCTTCACGGTGGTTTCCGGATTGGCGCGCGGGATAGACGGTGCGTGCCATGAGGGAGCCTTTCCCGCGACCATCGGAGTGATCGCAAGCGGGATCGACATCGCCTATCCGCCGCAGCATTCCGACTTGCAGGAAAGGATCGCTAGCGAGGGCCTGCTGATCGCCGAACAGCCTCCGGGCACCGAACCGCGCGGGCGTCACTTTCCCAGCCGTAATCGCATCATTGCGGGGCTGGCGAGCGGAACACTCGTGGTCGAAGCCGCGCCCAAATCCGGCTCGCTGATCACCGCAAGGCTGGCGGGCGAGGCGGGGCGCGAGGTTATGGCGATCCCCGGCTCCCCGCTCGACACCCGCTCGCTGGGCTGCAACCAATTGATTCGCGATGGCGCGGTGCTGGTGCAATCAGCCGAAGAGGTCGTCGAATTGCTCGAAGGCTTCACGGGAGCGCCGCGATCAACATTCCGCGTCGAGGAAACAGGCGCCGATTTCGACTACGCAGAACTCAGCAAGCTCGAATGGGGCGAGGCCAAGAGCGACACCAGCGGCAACGTCGCCAAATTGCTGACCAAAGCGCCAATCGCGGTCGATGAACTAATCCGCCAATCGGGCGCAAGCGCAGCCGCCGTGCATATGGCGCTGCTTGAGCTCGAGCTGGGCGGAGAGCTGGAACGCCATGCGGGTGGACTGGTAAGCCGGGTGTGACCGTGGACAGTCAAAACAGACGGAACAATCAATGATGCAAGACGGCGAACTGACTTTTGGCAATGTGGTGGAGGGCACCTTTTCGACCTTCGCCAGAAACGCCCAGCCATTCGGGCTTTATGTCGCCATCGTGACGTTTCTTGGCGTAGCGGTAGAATGGGGGCTCCCGAACCTGACAGGCGGCATCACCTCGTTTTACGGAGAAGAAATTCTGACGAGTCTTGGCCTGAGCGTGGGCATTATCGGAATTGTCCTCTTCCTCGCCTTCATCATCGCTCAATACGTGCTTTGGCAGGCTGTTTTGCGACAGGAGCGCCTGGGGACGAATTTCGCCGACGGGCGCTATCTCGCATTCTTTGGGCAGTCGCTCCTCGCATCTTTGGGCATCGGTTTTGCAACTGTCTTCCTGATCATTCCTGGCCTGATTGTCGCCGCGCGCTGGTCGATGGCTCCCGCTTTTCTGATCGGCAACAATGACGGTGTGATCGACGCCTTGGGCGAAAGCTGGGATACCGTTTCAGGCAATACCACGCCGATCGTCTTGGCGCTGCTCGCTGGCTTTGTCGGTACGTGGCTTTTGTCGACGGGCCTGGTGACCTCTGGTCTGGGTTATTTCGGGTCCCTGATTTCGACCACGATGGAGCATGTGGTTTCCAACCTTTCCACCGTCCTAATGATCGCAATGGGGGTTTATCTGTTCAAAGCGCTCGTAAGTTCAAGCGAACAGATCTCCGAGGTCTTCGAATGAAAGCTATGTGGGCGGATTGATCCGCGCGATCTAATCTTCGACCGGCCCGTTTTCGTCATAGATCGGGCGCTCTCTGATCCATCGGCTGGCGAGGAATTTCTCGCCGGTCAGGACGGGCAATCCGGCGTGAATGGACTGCTGGTCGGGCCGCCCGTTATCGAGCGTGTTGCGAAACACGATCGCATCGCCGGTTGCGCCGCGAAAGACCTGATCGGCGGCGGGGAAGGCGGTGTGGCCGCCCTCATAGCCTTCATTGAGATAGACGAGCGCGGTCTTGATCCGCTGATTGGCGAGGCCGGGCAGGGCATCGAGATGATGCAGATAATGCTGCCCAAACTGATAGCGCAGGATGAGAAGGGGTTCCCCACAGGCGTGTTCGCTCTGGCTGATGACGGCCAGTCTGCGATTGAGCGCCGTTATTGCGGGGTCTTCGATCAGATCGTTGATCGGCGCGCAATCGGAGGTGCGGATCGGATCGGGGATCTGTTCAAGGTTCGCGCCCGTCACGAGCGAAGGAGCCAGCATGGGTTGAGCTAACGTGCACAGGTGCTGGCATTCGGCGGGCGTGAAGAGTTTCTCAAAGACCTGCACATCGGGCGACGCCAGAAACTGCTCGCCTTTCGGCGGGACCGCAGGGTCGCCTGAATCATCGAGGTCCATCGCTTCGACCAACCGCAAAACCGCCGCGCGCTGTTCGTTTGCCGACGCCTCGCGAGACAAGCGTTCGATCGCCGCAGACCAGTCGCGCTCGCCCGCAACGCCATTGGCCATAAGATTGGTGACAATATGGCCAGCCTGTTCGCTGCCCGCTTGCTCGGCGGCTTTGAAGTAATTGACTGCCTTGCCCCAATCACGCTCCACCAGCGTGCCGTGCCAATGCATGTCGCCAAAGGTATACAGCGCGTCGGGGTCGCCCTGTTTTACAAGGTTTTGCACCAGCGCCAGCGCCGCCGCATTATCGCCCGCAGCCGACAGCTCGACGGCGCGGGTGAGTTCCGGGTTAATGGTCATTGCGTTGGCGACCTCGGGCAAAGACTGGCAAATGTACGCACGTCACCCGATATGTCAGCCGCGCCGCGAAGGGGCCAGCCAAATTTGCCAGAGCGGATATTGGCGCATAATGGCGCTTGACGCCGGCTCAAATCCCACCCCACTCTCGCGCGTACGTACACGTGTAAGGAAATCAGACCTCTCTCATGCAACTCGTTATCGTTGAGTCGCCAGCCAAGGCGAAGACCATCGAGAAATATCTGGGCAAGGACTTCAAGGTTCTCGCCTCCTACGGCCATGTCCGCGATCTGCCGCCCAAGGATGGCAGCGTGCGGCCGGACGAGGATTTCGCGATGGATTGGGAGCTGTATCGCGACAAGCAAAAGCGCTTCAAAGAGATCAGCGACGCGGCCAAGGGCGCGGACCGGCTGGTGCTCGCGACCGACCCCGACCGTGAGGGCGAAGCGATCAGCTGGCATGTTCAGGAGCTTTTGAGGAAGCGCAAAACGCTGCCTAAAGAGGTGGACCGGGTCACCTTTAACGCGATCACCAAATCGGCGGTGACCGAAGCGATGGGAAGCCCGCGCGAGCTCGATCAGCCTTTGATCGACGCCTATCTGGCCCGGCGCGCGCTCGATTATCTGTTCGGCTTTACCCTGTCGCCGGTGCTGTGGCGCAAGCTGCCCGGTGCGAAATCGGCGGGGCGGGTGCAATCGGTTGCCCTGCGGCTGGTGGTGGATCGAGAGCGCGAGATCGAAGCGTTCAAGCCCGACGAATATTGGTCGGTTCTGGCTCAGCTTGAGCAGGACGGGACGACGTTTGATGCGCGGCTGGTGAAGTATAAAGGCGAGAAGCTGGAGAAGCTCTCGCTCGGGGCCGAGGGCATTGCGATGGAGGCCAAGGCCGCCGTCGAAGCCGGGCGTTTCACCGTCGAAGCGGTGGAGACCAGGCCACTAAAGCGCAACCCCGCGCCCCCGTTCACCACATCGACCCTGCAACAGGAGGCCGCACGCAAGCTCGGTTTCTCGGCCAGCCACACGATGCGGTGCGCGCAATCGCTCTATGAAGCGGGCGCGATCACTTACATGCGGACCGATGGCGTCCAGATGGATGGCAGCGCGATTGCCGCTGTGCGCGGGGAAATCGGCTCGCGCTATGACAGCGCCTATCTGCCCGAAAAACCGCGCTTTTATGCGACGAAAGCGAAGAACGCACAGGAAGCGCATGAAGCAATCCGTCCGACCAATTTCGGCCGCGACAGCGCCGGTTCGGGCGATGAGGCCAAGCTGTACAAACTGATCTTCAAGCGCGCGATGGCGAGCCAGATGGCCACCGCTCAATTGGAGCGCACGACCATCACCCTGCGCGATGCGACCGGCCAGCACGAGCTGCGCGCGACCGGTCAGGTGATCAAATTCCCCGGCTTCCTCGCCGTCTATCAGGAGGGCTTCGACGATAAGGAAGACGACGAGGAGGGCCTGCTTCCCTCGATGAAGAACGGCGACAGTCCCGCCAAGAAATCGGTCGAAGCCAATCAGCACTTCACCCAGCCGCCGCCGCGCTTTTCCGAAGCCTCGCTGGTCAAGCGGCTTGAGGAGCTCGGCATTGGCCGACCCTCGACCTATGCCTCGACCATTCAGACTTTGCGCGACCGCGACTATGTGCGGATGGAGAAAAACCGTTTCTTCGCAGAGGAATCGGGGCGCTTGCTTACGGCGTTTCTCGAACGGTTTTTCCCGCGCTACGTCGCCTATGATTTCACCGCCGGGATGGAGGACGAACTCGATGTCGTCTCCGACGGGCGCGAGGAATACAAGGTGCTGCTCGCAAAATTTTGGCAGGATTTTAAACCCAAGACCGAAGAGGTCATGGAGAAACTGCCGAGCGAAGTCACCGAGGTGCTCGACGAATATCTCTCCGACTTCCTCTTCCCCGAGCGCGAGGACGGCAAGGACCCGCGCCA
>JBCCOF010000115.1:0-7977 GCA_039025455.1 Pseudomonadota bacterium
CTCCGTCATATCAGAACGATGCCAGCGCAGACCATCCGAGGTCACAACCATCACATGCGTCCCAAACTCCGATGGAACCCACAACAACGCCGCTTCGCTCGGCGACATCAGGTCAGAGGCGGCCTCGGGGGAGAGGGGGGTGGGACGAATGAAATTGTAATATTCGGGAAAGTCAGATTCCAGGATTTGGTCGATTTCGGCAAGTCGTGTCTCGATCCCTGCACGCTGAAGCCGAAGTGATCGCGCTCCCGATGCGCCGGCCTCTGACTGTACTTGCGTTAGGGATTGCGCGAGCCCCTGATTCACGCTTCGCCACAGGTCGATCAATTGCAGTCGCTCAACCGCCAGTTCACCCACATTAGCTCGCTCCGCAGCGCGCAAACTGGCTGTCTTGGCAATCGCAAGCGAGGATTGATCGAGCGTTGCGTTCTGAAGCGCTTCGAAAGCGAGGTCGAGCGGGGGCACTTCGAGGTTTGGAATATCGCGCGCCTCATAGGCGGCATTGGCGATAGTCTGCATCGCATTAGGCATTGTTGTCGACTGAATCTGGTTACCGTTAAGCAGCCGTGGATCAAATCCCAATGCAGCCCGTGTGTCTCTGTAGAGTTTTGCCAGCGCAATTGCGGGCTCTACCGAAGCGGCTTCACGTCCTGCGAGATTCAGTCGTGCAGCGGTATGAATGCCAAGCGCCATAAAGTCGTATTCCGCTATGCCTGAAGGAAAGGCGTTTTCAACCTTGAGCATATTGTTCAATGTGTTTTCCGCTCCGCTGAAGTCCTCGCTTTCAATGAGTATTCCGGCCTTGTACACTGCGGGAAAAGTCCGCGCATTGCCCGGCAACATACCATTCGCATACAATTCTTCCGTCAATTCCTCAGCTTGCGAGATCGCGTCTAAGCCCTTTTCCTGGTCTCCGAGTTCGCTTGCGGACAGACCAAGAAACAGCAAACCCATGTTGCGCAGAACTTTATAGAGAAGATCGTCCTGATTTCGCGTCGCCTCCTCGATCAGCATGAATCTGTTGTGTGCAGATTCTACTTGTCCAAGAGACGCTTCAAGAACTCCATACTGCAGCAGGACTAAGTAATACTCGAGATTTCCCACCCCCACATCGTCCACGATTTCAGATTTATAGCGGTCATAGAGCCGAAGCGCTTGCTCCCCTTGCCCCGATGACTGAGCGACAAAAACGTAGACCTCTAATGCGCCGCGTGTCGCGAAGTGGCTTGGACCGAAACTATCTTGCGCAAGCTGGAAAGCTTCGGCGGCGAAAGGTTCCGCTTCCTCCGACCTGCCTGCGAGCGACAACGTCCGCGCATGCCCTGTGAGGCCCGTAATCAAGTTTACTCCAACACCAAACGATTCTCGCGCTAGAGCGACAGCATGTCCACTCAACTCTATCCCCTCATCTCGTCGTCCAGCGTTGAAAAGTGCAGAGGCGTGTGACGTCAATTGGTAGAAGTAGCCGTCACCCGTTTTATCGGGATCAGATGCCCACAAATCCATTAAGCGCTGTGATAGTATCAGGGCTTCTTGCGAACGCCCGCTTCGTAGGTAAATGCCGGACAACACCAGGCTTGCGGCACCCGTCGCAGGATTGCGATGGCCAAGATATGTGATGGAATCACTGAACGCCTCGCTTGCAAGGCGCTCGGCCTTTTCCAATCGACCAGTCTCTTCATAGAGCTTCGCCAGATCAATACGGGCTTGGATGGTGAGATAATTGGTTGGTCCTAGCGTTTCAGCATATTGGGGGACAATCGCTTCCAACAGTTGCCTTGCACTGGTAAATTTGCCTGTAGCTTGCAGAGCGATTGCCTGCTTCCTTTGTGCTTCCAGAATGCCCGGTGAACCCGGTGGAAGCGACTGCTTTTGTAATTCGACATTTTCTTCGAAGAGCGCAATGGCCGCACCATAATCGCGTGCGGCCATTAGCAATTCTGCAACGAGTGCCCTCGGAGCATAGGTGGCGGTTGCCGCCGAACCGTTTGTCTCCCATGCGGCGAGGTTTGACTTCGCAATTTCCATCGCTTCGTTACCGCGCCCGGGAATAATCCGGAGTAGGCTAGCTTTAGCGTGAAGTGCCGATAGCACAGCGGCGGATTTTGGATCGAAAATCCCAGAGTAAAGGGCAAGTCGCTGATCGATAACCTCAACGGCTTTTTCGGGCTGTCCCCGAAAGCCATACCAACCAGCCCTGCGGTTCAGCAGCCATTCCTTGGCCGCAAGATCGTTTTGTCCCTCGCCGGTGTGTTGCGCGAACCTGCGTTCGTAAAACTGTTCGACCGTATCCGGATCATTGTCTTGCTCGAGAATGGTAGCTTCGGCATTCACCAAGATCGCGCGATTCTGCCACGGTGTCTCTTCGGGCAATTTTGCTTCAAGCTCGCTGAGTGTTTGCAGGGCCTCTTGCGCAAAACCCCGCTGTGCGCGCACCAGCGCCAATGTCGCTTTAGCAGCGAGGAGTTCGGGATGCGTCGCGGGTGCGCTCGCTTCAACGGAGGCCACATGCTCACGGAAAAGCGGTTCGGCATTTTCCAGATCATTCGTCGCCGCGAGCGCTTGCGCGTGCATCACCCGCGCGTTCATGGTGTTTTGATGACCGGGACCCAGCTCTTTCGCAAACAGGAACGAAGCTTCGCAGGTAATCTGAACAGCCTCTGGCCCTCGCTGGACTGCAAATAAGACTCGCGCGTAAGCGAGAAGGTACTCCGCATGCCTTGCAACTTCGATCGCTTGCGCGGCTCTCGCGCGGCTCTCTGGGATAACCTGCTCAGCGAATGCCAGCGCTTGATTGGTTTGATTAGACCGCAACGCGCGGTCCCAGTTGATAGTCAGGTCGCTGAATTCTTCGTCACTTAGCTCCGCGGTTCCCGCCGCTGGTCTCACGCCTTCAGGACACACTAACCCTTTGGCGAAGTCCGATTGATCTTGGGCAGATGGCGTGGGCGTTATGGCAGTCTGCGCAGTCTCGATGTCTTGCTGCCCGTCAAACTCGGCCGGCACGGCAAGACCCTCGTCAGCCGCCGCCGTCGCCGCGCTCACAAGCAATAATAAAGAAAACGCCCCACCCCTTATCATGCAGTCCCCTTACCGCATTTCGCTTTATTCTTAGGTGTATAGGGGTGTCAGCATCTGTTCAACAGCAGACGAATATGGATCATGGCGATACAACCGAATCCAAGAAGCCAAGCAGATCACGAGCTGCGCCGCACTATCGCTGCACTCGACCTGATCCGTCTCCGCTTAGCAGCTTCTCGACCTCGGGCACCGTCACGCGGTTAAAATCCCCCATAATCGTGTGCTTGAGCGCGCTGGCAGCGGTTGCGAATTCGAGGCTCTGCTGGCGGTCCTCATAAGTGCTGAGGCCATAGATCAGCGCGGAAGCAAAGCTGTCCCCTCCCCCGACACGATCGACAATATCTCTCAATGCGTATTTCTTTGACAGCATAAAACCAGCCTCGCGGGTGCGAAGACAGGCCGACCAGTTGTTGCAATCCGCGCTCAGGCTCTCGCGCAAAGTAATCGCAATGGTGTGCATGCCGGGGAAGATATCGAGCACCTTCTGGCTTAGCGCCTCGTATCGTTCAGTAACGAGGTTACCCGCCCCTACATCCACGTCAACTTTGATGCCGAGCGATTTCTGGCAGTCTTCCTCATTGGCGATCCCGATATCGACATACTTCACCAGCTCGCGCATCACCTCGGGTGCAGTCTTGCCATACTTCCAAAGCTTGGCGCGAAAATTGAAGTCGCACGAGACCGTCAGCCCCGCCTGTTTTGCGGCTTTAACGCAGGCCATTGAGAGGTCGGCGGCCGACTGGCTAAGAGCGGGCGTGATCCCGGTTATGTGCAGCCACTTGGCGCCTGCAAAAATCGTCGGCCAGTCAAACTCGTCCATTCTCGCATTGCAGATTGAGGAATTGGCGCGGTCATAGATCACTTTTGACGGGCGCTGGTTCGATCCTGCTTCGAGGAAGTAAATCCCCATCCGTTCGCCAGAGCGGCTGATATGCGCAGTATCAACGCCGAACTTGCGCAACTCCATGATCGCGCTTTCGCCAATGTCGTTGTCGGGCAGCGCGCTGACAAATCCCGCATTCAAGCCAAAATTGCTGAGCGCTACCGCTACATTGGCTTCGCCACCGCCAAAGGTGGCTTCGAACTCGGGCGATTGGAACAAGCGTTCATGGCCCGGCGGTTTCAGCCGCACCATGATTTCACCAAAGGTCACATAGTCGGCCATGGGGAATTTCCGCAGTCAGCGTGTGTTGTGAGCGATCTCCACGGCTTGACGGGACAGGGTTGTTATCGCGTCAAAATCTCCCTCCGCAATTGCCGCAGAGGGTGTCAACCAACTGCCACCACAGGCCAGAACACTTGGCAGCGCGAGGAAGTCTGACAGGTTGGCGGGCGAGATACCGCCAGTTGGCATAAAGCGCATTTCGCGAAACACCGAACTGAAGGCTTTGAGCATCGGCACACCGCCCGCAAGACTAGCGGGGAAGAATTTCACTTCGCGCAGGCCCAGCGCATAAGCGCGCTGAACCTCGCCCGCTGTCATAGTGCCGGGGAAGAAGGGGATGCCCTCATCGAGGCAATAGAGAGCGATTTCGTCCACCAGCCCGGGCGAGACGATAAACTCCGCCCCGCTGGCCCGGACCGATTTGGCTTGGTCCAGCGTAAGGACGGTGCCCGCGCCCACGATCAGCCCTTCGGTTTCGGAGAGGATCGCCTCCATGCCCTTCTGCGCGTCATCGCTGCGCATAACCACCTCGATCACGCTCAGCCCGCCAGCGGCAAGCGCTCGAGCGATCGCGACTGAGCGGCCCGGATCATTCTCCGCGACCAGCGGCACGACCGGCGCTGCGGAGAGACGGTTG
This sequence comes from Pseudomonadota bacterium, assembly GCA_039025455.1. Classification (GTDB taxonomy): domain Bacteria; phylum Pseudomonadota; class Alphaproteobacteria; order Sphingomonadales; family Sphingomonadaceae; genus Erythrobacter. The sequence continues at coordinate 4,884 of JBCCOF010000115.1, forward strand.
GATAGTTCATTGCTCATCTCGCGGGAGTCCCCTTGACGGTCTGCAACATAGATCGTTCACGACCGATATCGGCATTTGTGAAACCTTCAGATCATATTTCATCCGACCCTGGTCGAATAAGAGTTCTTCGATGATCTTTATTTGTAAGTGATCCGCAGCGAATATCGTCCAAGCGTTGGATCTCCACTGCGATTACGAGCCGGATTAAATTCGGCATATCGCTTCATTGCTCGACAGGCAGCTTCATCAAGAACGCTGTGGCCGCTGGATTGGGTGACGGAGCAATCTCGCACTCGCCCCTGCTCGTTGACGGTAACATTTACGCCAACAGACCCACTCATGCCAGCAGCGAGTGCCTCAGCGGGGTAGGCGCTGCTAACTAGCGGCCCCCAGCGTTGTACATCATTTGGTGTCGCGGCTGCAGACCTGTCAATCGGAGAGGGTCCCAGCGGCGGCGAGGGAGGAGGTCCCGGCCGATTCGCCACCGGAGCAGGTGGTGGAGACTGAACTTCATCATTGTATGTCTGATGAGGCTGCGATGCAGCCTTTTGGGGCGCGAAAGTAGTGATCTTGAGCGCATGCACAGCCACCCTAAACTCTGGCTCGGGCGACTGAGCGATAGCCGTCGATCCGGCAGCAGCCATCATTGCCGTCGAAGCGCCAATCAGTAACGTCACTCTCAGACTGTCCTTCACAAACATTCCCCTTACTTCCTCAACCCACGCCTTCTGACTGAGCACCACTTAACCTACCCACAACAACCGCACGCCGACAACCATCACAAGAGCCGCCGTCAGCCATCTGATCCAGCGCTTCGGCAGGACCTTCACCGCCATTAGGCTCCCGATCTGTCCCCCAATCGCCACCGCGAGCAGCAACGGGAGTGCCGCTCCGACCGCCCCGCTAAACGCGCCGGGTCCTTGTTTGAGCAACTGCCCCGCAAGCCCGAACAGCGAGTTGATCAGAATGAACACACTCGCGGTCGCGGCGATTGCGCGCGCGTCTTTCCAGAGGGTCAAATGAAGCAGCGGGGCAAGAAAAACCCCTCCGCCAATTCCCACCAATCCTGCCAGAAAGCCCATCGGAGCCGCGACGAATGGCATGGCTTTGGCAAAGCGGGTTGGTTCACCCGCCGTCACTTCGCTGACCGGGATCAACATGGTGATTCCGGTCAGGATCAGGCTTCCCCCGAGCAAGAGCATAAAGGTCGCTTGGTCGATGGCGATCAAGCCGCCGACAAAGGCCGCCGGTGCCGCGAGCGCTGTAAGCAACAACGCCCCGCGCCATGGCGTGACCTTGGCGCGGGCAAACCGAATGCTCGATCCGGCTACCACCACGATATTGCAGGCCCGCGCCACCATCGGCAGCAAGCGGTAATCCAACCCCGACAGGGCCAGCAGCGCCGCATAGGTTGACCCGCCGCCAAACCCGACGCTGGCATAGAGCAGCGCCGTGACAAAAAACGCGAGCGCCAGAAGGATCGGGACCGCCCCGAACATTAGATGCGCCCGCTACCCCCCATTCAAACCGACGTTCAAACCGACGTTCAAACGGGCGCCGCGACCGGCGGAATGCCGATTGCGCCGTGGCAATGCTTGTACTTCTTGCCCGAGCCGCACGGGCACGGCGAATTGCGCGGCACGTTGAGATGAGCGTAGGGGTTTTCAGTGATCGCGCCGCCGCTGCCCGCTTCGGCGTTGGTCGAACCCGCCAGCGAACCGAACAGGTCGGGACGCTTTTCCGATCCATCGCCATCGTTGGAATTGTCCAAGCCAGTCAGCGGGTCGATATGTCCGGTGAGGAAATCGGGCAGGTCGGGCAAAGCCTCTGGCTGAGGCTGCGAAATCTGCAATTCGGCGCGGAACAGGATCTTCGTGACCTCCTGCCGCAGCGTATCGAGCATCGTTTCAAACAGGCCGAACGCCTCTTGCTTATATTCGTTGATCGGCTGTTTCTGGGCGATCCCGCGCATCCAGATTACCTGACGCAGCGCATCGAGCGTCGAGAGGTGATCCTTCCAATGCGAGTCGAGCTGACGCAGCAAGACGTCTTTCTCGACCATGCGCCAAACAGCGGGATCGTTCGCCGCCATCTTGGTTTCCATCATCTCGTCAATCTGGGTGCGCAGGCGCTCTTCGATCAACTCGGGCTCGACCTGATCTTCCTCAAGCCAATCATCGAATGGCGGTTGAAGGCCAAACACATCATCGACCGATTCTTTAAGCCCGGCAATATCCCACTGCTCGGGATAGGAACCGGGAGGGCATGCTGTCCCGACCAGATTGTTGACCGTGTCATGCCGCATATCCACGACCACATCGTCAACCGCTTCGCTGTCCATGATCTCGGCGCGTTGCTCGTATATGACCTTGCGCTGATCGTTCATCACATCGTCATATTGGACGACCTGTTTACGCGCATCGTAATTGCGCGCCTCAACCTTTTTCTGAGCGGTTTCAATGGCTTTGGAGAGCCATTTCGAGCCAATTGCCTCGCCATCCTCGAGGTTCGAGTTCATCATCTTGGCAAACAAAGTGTCCGGGCCAAAAATGCGCAGCAGGTCATCTTCGAGACATAGATAAAAGCGCGAAAGGCCGGGGTCACCCTGACGCCCCGAGCGACCGCGCAGCTGGTTATCGATGCGCCGCGATTCGTGCCGCTCTGTGCCCAGAACGAACAGGCCGCCCGCTTCGAGCACCTTGGCTTTCTCGGCAGCGATCTCTTCCTTGAGCTTTTCGATGGCGGCGTCTTTCGCAACGCCTTCTTCCATATCGCCAAGCTCGTCGCCGATGCGGAATTCAAGGTTGCCGCCCAGCTGAATATCGGTTCCGCGACCGGCCATATTGGTGGCAATCGTCACCGCGCCAAGCCGCCCGGCCTGCGCCACAATATGCGCCTCGCGCTCGTGCTGGCGCGCGTTGAGGATTTCGTGCTTCACCCCTTCCTTGTCGAGAAACTGGCTGAGCAATTCGGACTTTTCGATGGACACCGTGCCGACCAGGATCGGCTGACCGATTTCGTTCTTCTCCTTGATCGCCTTGGCAATCGCTGCGAATTTATCGAGCGTGTTCTTGTAGAACTCGTCTTCCTCGTC
>JBCCOF010000116.1:0-7892 GCA_039025455.1 Pseudomonadota bacterium
CCGCGGCTGGAATCGTTGAAAAACGGGTCCTGCGCATAGACCGAGATCAACGAAATCTCCGCCACCATCCGGGCATAGAAGCGCCGCGAGAAAATCTCCATCAAGTGGATGCGCAGTGCGTTGAGCAAGCCGAACACCAGCAGCAATCCAAACAATGTCGTCGAAAGCACGACCAACGGTGCGGTCAGCGCGGTGTTGGCGACGGTGTTGATCAGCATCTGCACCGAAATCGGCGTGGCCAGCGAGAGCAGGCTAATCCCGACGCCATAGATGATGGCCAGCCAGTAAAAGCTGCTTTCAGGTCGCAAAATCTCGAAAAACTGGCGAAAAAACTGCCCCAGAGAGAGGCGGGTGCCATAGGATGGATTGTCAATGGCCATGGCCGGTGTCCGTTAAATCCCGCTTACCGTCAGTGTCATTGCCGGCGTTAGAAACATGAGCGTCCATCAGTTTCCACGTAGGATATCCCTAGCCCTGCGCGGGGCAGGATGTATCCCGCCTCAGTTCACATAACGCACGGCGGAATAAGGGGTTCCTATCAATCGTGCGAATTTTGCATCGATCATGGCCATTGGAATGACCCTTAAGATGGCTCTAAATGCGCCCGTGAGTGATTTGGCGAAAAGCGAGCCGGTATGCGTCCTGATCGGCGGAGGCCATGCCCATGTGGCGGTGCTGGCTGATTGGATCAGACGCGGGCTCCCATCGGGCGAAGGGAACCGCGCGCGTGTTCGCCCGACGCTGCTGACGCCGCATCCGACTTTGCGTTATTCGGGCATGGTCCCCGGTTGGATTTCGGGCGAGCATCCGGCGGATGCTGGACTGGTCGATCTGGTCGCCTTGGCCAATGCGGCGGGGGTGCAATTGGTGCAGGATCGATGTGTGGGGATCGATCACGAGCGGCGGATTGTCAAAACCGAGGCAGGCGCGCAGATCCCGTTCGATTTCGCCTCGATTGACACGGGAGGGGTGGGGCGCGCGAGGGCGATGCTGGGCGAGGACCAGCGGCTGCTGGATATTCGCCCGATTGACCGGTTCGTTGATCAGGTCGCGCAGTTTCAGCCCGCACCGGGGCGTATCGCCGTAATCGGCGGCGGGGCTGGCGGAGTGGAGCTTGTATTCGCTCTGCGAAACGCATCGCTTTTTGACGGTGCTGCGCCCGATGCAACTTTGGTCGCTGGGGCACAGGGGATACTGCCTGGCTTCTCGAGTGGTGTGCGCGGCCGGGTGACCAGCGAACTCGCGGCGCAAGCCATCACCATCATCGAGCAGGATGCGGTCTTGGCCGATGGCGTTCTGAGCGCGGGCGGGCAATCGCTCGAGCCGGTTGACATGATCATCGCAGCTTTGGGCAGCGGAGCGCCGGAATGGCCGATGGCAAGCGGGCTGGACTGCGATACGCAAGGATTTATCGCCGTGGATCAGTATCAACGCTCGCTGTCGCACCCGCGCATATTTGCCGCAGGCGATGTAGCCTTGCGTACCGATACGCAAGTTCCGCATTCGGGCGTCCATGCGGTTCATGCGGGGCCGGTCCTGGCTGCAAATCTGCGGGCGGTTCTCGAGGGTGGGAAGCCAATCCGCTCGCACCAACCGCGCCCCGCCAGCCTGTATCTGCTTTCGACCGGAAACGGGTCTGCCATTGCCAGCTATGGCAGGCTATCGGCGCAAGGGCGCTGGGTCGCGCGGCTCAAACGCTGGATCGACAGACGCTGGATTACCTCCTACGCGCATCTGACAAGACAGGTGTAACGGAACCTACGGTTGCCGCGAACACGGGATCAAGGGGCACTCATGAAGAAACTCGTCATCATCGCAGGCCTGGCTGTGCTTATCGCTGCCTATTTCCTGTTCGATCTCGGTCAGTATCTCACGCTGGAGGGGATCAAGCGGGTCGTTGACGATGCGCAGGGGTTCTACCGCGACAATCCCATTCTGGTGCTCGGCGTGTTCTTCGCGATCTATGTCGCGGTCGCAGCGGCCTCGCTTCCCGGCGCGGCGGTTATGACGCTGGCGGCGGGCGCTTTATTCGGTCTTGTGACCGGCACCATCCTCGTCTCCTTCGCCTCGACCGTGGGAGCGACGCTGGCCTTCCTCGCCTCGCGCTATGTCCTGCGCGACACGATTGAAGGCCGTTTTGGCGAGCGATTGAAAGCGATCAATGACGGGGTGGAGCGTGACGGCGCGTTCTACCTCTTCACCATCCGCATGATCCCGCTGTTCCCGTTCTTCGTGGTCAACCTCGTCATGGGGCTGACGCGTATCAAGACCTGGACCTTCGCATGGGTAAGCCAAATCGGCATGCTTCTGGGCACGATAGTTTACGTGAATGCCGGCACGCAACTCGCTCAAATTGATAGTCTTTCCGGCATTGCTTCGCCCGCCGTCATCGGGTCCTTCGTGCTGCTCGGCATCGTGCCGTGGATCGCCAAGGGCATCATCGGCGCGATCAAGCGGCGCAAGGTCTATGCTGGTTTCACCAAGCCCAAAAGTTTCGACCGCAATATGATCGTGATCGGCGCAGGCTCGGCTGGTCTCGTTTCCTCGCTGATCGCCTCGACCGTCAAAGCCAAGGTCACGCTCGTCGAAGCCGGCGATATGGGCGGGGACTGCCTCAACACCGGTTGTGTGCCGTCCAAGGCTCTGATCAAGAGCGCCAAGGTCGCCGAAACCATGCGCCGTGCGGACAAATATGGCGTTGCTCCGCACGACCCCGTGGTGCCCTTCAAACAGACCATCGCGCGGGTCATGGACGTGATCAAGACCATCGAACCGCATGACAGCGTGGAGCGCTACACTGGTCTCGGCGTCGATGTGCTGAAAGGCTATGCGAAAATCATCGACCCATGGACGGTCGAAATCGCGCTCAATGACGGCGGCACACAGCGGCTCACCACCCGCAGCATGGTTATCGCCAGCGGCGCGGAGCCGGTTGTCCCGCCCATCGAGGGGATCGAGAGCTCGGGATACCTCACCAGCGAGACCATGTGGGAAGGGCTCGGCAAGTTCGACGCTCCCCCTGCGCGTGTCGCGGTCTTGGGAGGCGGGCCGATTGGTTGCGAGATTTCTCAGGCACTCGCGCGCCTTGGCTCGAAAGTCACTCAAGTCGAAATGGCGGACAGGGTGCTGGGCCGCGAGGACGAGGACGTGTCCGACCTCGCCAGAGCAGCGCTCGAAGGGTCAGGCGTCACCGTGTTGACCGGTCATCGCGCGGTGAAAGTCGCGGACGGCGTGCTGTTCGCGAAGAGCGGCGATGCGGAGGAGAAAATCCCCTTCGATGCGCTAATCGTGGCGGTGGGGCGGAAGGCTCGCCTCACCGGCTTTGGCCTGGAGGAATTGGGCGTCGAGACCGACCGCACCGTCGTCACCGACGAATTCCTCGCGACCAAGTTTCCCAACATCTTCGCTGCGGGCGATGTCGCCGGGCCTTACCAGTTCACCCACACCGCCAGCCACCAAGCATGGTTCGCCAGCGTCAACGCGCTGTTCGGCCAGTTCAAGAAATTCAAAGCCGATTACCGCGTTATCCCGGCGGTGACCTTCCTCGATCCCGAAGTCGCGCGTGTGGGCCTCAACGAAAACGAAGCGCGCGAGCAGGGTATCGAAGTCGAAGTCACCACCTACGAGCTCGACGATCTCGACCGCGCGATCACCGAAAGCGAGACCGCAGGCTTTGTCAAAGTGCTCACCCCGCCGGGCAAAGACACCGTGCTGGGCGCCACCATTGTTGGCAGCCATGCGGGCGAATTGCTGGCCGAATATGTGCTGGCGATGAAATACAAGATCGGGTTGAACAAGATCCTCGGCACGATCCATTCCTATCCGACCATGGCAGAAGCCAACAAATTTGTAGCGGGCAATTGGAAGAAGGCGAACAAGCCCGAATGGGCGCTCAAATGGGTCGAGAAATATCACACATGGATGCGCGGCTAGGCGTTTGCATCTATCGCACTGTGCGAAATTGACACGCTGGCCTTGGATCGTCTTTTCGGCAAGAAGGGGTGACGCGCTGACCCCACTCACAATGCCGCGCTGAAGGAACAGGTTTGGAACTCTTTGACCAGCTGCGCGGGATCATCGGCATTGCGGTTCTGCTCGCAATCGCATGGGGGCTGAGCGAAGATCGAAGCAATGCGGACGGGGGCAGGCCCGGGTGGCGCTGGATCGCAGGCGCGCTGGCCTTGCAGGGCACGCTCGCGCTGCTGATCGTGCGCGTGCCGTTTATCTGGGACCTGATGGATTATGCCAATCGCGGCGTCGCGGCGATTGAGCGGGCCACGCTAGAAGGCTCGTCTTATATGTTCGGCTACCTCGGCGGGGCACCGCTGCCTTTTGAATTGAAGGAAGGTGTGGACCCGCCGCTGATCATCGCGTTCCAGATCCTGCCGCTGGTGATCGTATTTTCCGCGCTCGCGGCTCTGCTGTGGCATTGGGGCGTGCTGCGCTGGCTGGTGAACGGCCTGTCATTTCTGCTGCGAAAGACGCTGGGCGTGAGCGGGGTTGTCGGCCTATCGGGCGGGGCGAATATGTTCTTAGGCGTAGTTGAAAGCCCGCTGGTGGTGCGCGCCTATTTCGTCAAAATGAGCCGGGCGGAGCTGTTTCAGGTGATGGTGTTGGCCATGGCGACGATCAGCGGCGCGATCCTGATCCTCTATGCCACCACCCTGTCCGACACGGTGCCCGATGCGGTGGGTCATATGATTTCGGCCTCGCTGGTGTCGCTCCCCGCTGCTTTGTTGATCGCCAAACTGATGGTGCCGGGAAAGCTGGAGACCGCCGCAACCGAAGTCGAGCGCGACGAGCCGGGTCTCAAATATGAAGGCAGCATCGATGCCATCGTCAAAGGCACGATGGACGGGATGCAGCTGTTCCTCGCCGTTATCGCGGTGATCATCGTGGTGTTTGCTTTTGTGGCGCTGGCGGATCAGGCGCTGGCTTTGCTCCCGCTGGTGGGGGACGAGCCGCTGACCTTGAAGCGCCTGTTCGGATGGGTCTTCGCGCCGCTGATGTGGTTGATCGGAGTACCATGGGCCGAGGCGCAGGCCGCTGGCGGGCTGATGGGGACGAAGGCGATCCTCAACGAATATGTCGCCTATCTCGAACTCGCCGCTCTGCCCGAGGGGACCTTTGGCGAGCGCGGGCTTCTGATCGTGACCTATGCCATGTGCGGGGTCGCCAATCTGGCGAGCGTCGGCTTGTTGGTGTCGACCATCGGAACATTGTGCCCCGAACGCCGCGCCGAAGCCGCCGGGCTGGGCATCAAGAGCTGGATCGCGGGCAATATCGCCACCGCCATGACAGGCGCGTGGATCGGGCTGGTGACGTGGTAGGCGTTTGGGTAAGCGTTTGTTTGAGCGGGGCCGAGCGGCAAGGGTGCGCCCATGCTTGATGCAAAGCTGCGCCCGCTGATCGACCCGCCACTCAATGCGATTGGCCGCGTGCTGGCGGGCCTTGGCGTGAGCGCGAATATGCTCACCTTTGGTGGTCTCGCAATCGGGCTGGGCGGGGCGGTCGCGATTGCATTCGGGCAGCTCTGGCTGGGATTAGCGCTGATCATTGCCAACAGATTGCTCGACGGTCTGGACGGGGCGGTCGCGCGGGCCACCGACCCGAGCGATTTGGGCGGTTATTTCGACATCGTTGCCGACTTCGCCTTCTACGTTTCAATCCCGCTCGGGTTCGGCGTGATGGCGCAGGAAAACACGCTGCCCGCGCTCGTGCTGGTGGCGAGTTTTGTGCTCACGGGCGTCAGTTTTCTTGCCTTCGCCGTCATCGCAGCAGGGCGTGGCAAAGAAACCACCGCGCACGGGGCCAAGAGCTTTTTCTACTCCACCGGCCTCGCCGAAGGGGCCGAGACCATCGCGGTCTTTATCGCAATGTGCCTCTTCCCCGCATGGTTCGCATGGATCGCCTATGGCTATGCCGGGCTATGCGTGCTGTCCGTGTTTCAGCGCAGCATCATGGCAGTGATTCAGTTTCGCGATTGACGCTTAACGCTGGCCAAGCAGTGCTTCGACCTTGCCGCGCAATTCCTCGATCCGCGCAGCGTTCGCACCGAGGTCGGAGCGGCCTACGCGGCTTACCGAGCGAAAGTCGATCTGGGCATCGCCCACGCGCGCCACGACATCATCTTTGAAGCCGTACCAGAAGGTCTCCGCTACGCCCTCGACCCTGCCCGATTTCTCGTCAGACGTGATGTCGGAAAATCCCATATCCTCCATCGCGGCAGCCACGGCGGCGATGGCATCGGCCTGGCTCGCGCCAGCCAGCGGGAGCGGCGAGAGGCCGGCATAACGTTTGGTGATGATCTGCGCATGGCTGCGGATTTTTAGCTCGTTGGAGCTGCCCGCAAACGCTTCGAGCTGACCCAAGGGCGTCTGGTAATCGTTGAGCGGGTTTGCGCCTGACTCTTTGCGCGCGGCCATTGTCGCCTTGGAAAATTCGGGCGGATTGGCTGTGTCGGTCGCGACATCGTGGATCGGGTTGGCGCTTGCGACCCCAGAAACCGACGCGCCCCACGCGGCGAACACCGCCGGTACGATCAGCCCCAATGTGGCAATCCCGATCGCCAATCCGCTGCGCGGCTTGCGCACCAAAGCGATGATCAGAGCTATCATGGCGACCACGCCGACAATCCCGACCAGCCACATCCCTGCGCCAAAGGTCATTGTGCTCAGGCCGATTTCGTATCCCCACAGCCCGATCTTTGTGCCCAATGCGGCGACCATAAAGAACAGCGGCAGGAACAGGATCAGAGCGAGCGTGATCTTGGAAGGCAGGGTCAGTTTTTTCATGCAGCCTCTTTAGCGGGGCTTCGCGCCAACGCAATGCCAACTCAATGCTAACTCAGGGCCAAAGCAGGCCTATATCGCGGGGCCATAGAGGGAGGCAAACACCGAGAGCACCATTCGGCATTTTTTTGACACAATTCGGGAAACGCTTCGCAACTCGTGCGTTGAACACCCGCATGAGCCGAACTTGAATTCAGCGCGAAAACATCGCGCCGCCAACAAAGTCATGGTTTTAATGCCTTGAACACTCGTTTATACCACGCACCGTGGGATTTTCGAAGAAGCAGAGGGAAGTCAAAATGAAGCGTAACGTATTTTTGAGCGCTGTGGCGCTCACCAGCCTCGTAACTGTTTCGGCTTGCGGCGGCGGCGCAGATGCACCCGCAGCAGAAGAAACCGAAGAGGCAGCAGCAACGGAAACTGAGACAACCGAAGAAGAAGAAGCTGTTGAAATCGTTGAAGTTGAAGCCAATGACACTGTCATCGAAGTCCAGATGTACACCAAGGATCCGGACGATGCGAGCGGCCTTCAGGTCTTCAAGCCGCGCCTGGTTAAGGCGAAGGTTGGCGACACCATCAAGTTCGTCCCAACCGATCCGACTCACCAGTCCTCGTCAATTGACGGCGGCATTCCTGATGGCGCTGCTGGCTGGAAGGGCGAAGTGAACAAGGAAGTCTCGGCCGTTATGTCTGTTCCGGGCGTGTATCTGTATCAGTGCGTTCCGCACTATGCGGCTGGCATGGTCGGCATGATCGTCGTCGAAGGCGAAGGCTCTGACGCCAACGTCGAAGCGGCCAAGGGCATCACCCACCCGGGTCTCGCTGGCAAGGCGTTCGAAGCGATCTTCGCCGAAGCCGGTCTCTAAGCTCTAACGCTTGGATAATCCGAACGACAAAGGGCGGCTTGGAGATACCACGCCGCCCTTTTTGTATGTCCGCGCGGGTGGGAAATACCTTTTGCCCCACCCGAGACGAAACCTAGAATTATTGAAGCCGTGTCTCCAAGCAGTTGATCTACCAGCTGGCCTAAAAGCCTCCCATGTGCATGATGAACGCCAATGTCAAGTTTCAAGGTCAGATTCAAGGCAGCATTTAGCAAGC
>JBCCOF010000117.1:0-7797 GCA_039025455.1 Pseudomonadota bacterium
AAGTCGTTTCCTGCGACAGCAGGATCGGCGAGCAGCTCGAACGCCTCGGGGCCATTGCCCTGATTGGTAACTTCGAACGTCAGAACCGCTTCGCCCGGCACGGCAGCAACCGGGCCGGAATTGAGCGAGGTCACCGTGACATCAAGCAACTCGTCGACGCGCAGCGTGACTGTGTTGGAATTTATGGTCTTTGGACCATCGCCATCGTCATAGGTCGCGGTTGCGGTGTTCTCGATCAGAGTCCCCGCAGCAACGCCTCCGGCCATGGCCGGCGAAGATATGGATAACGCCGCCACAACAGATGTGGCGAACAGCGAATGGATGTGCCCTTGCGTATTCATGACTAGGGCAACTACTTGGTAATGGTTATCAACCGGTTAGCGCAACTCGCCTAAACCGCAGAAATCAGCCAGATTTTACACTGATTTACAATTGCCATGTGTGGTTAATTTTCTGGGTATGTCAGCGAATTTACGTTACGTCAGGGCCGGTCAGCCGCCTTGGAGATCGGGCAAAAGCCAGACACAAAAAAGCGCACGTAACCAATCGGTTACGTGCGCTCTGCGGCTATGTTGCCGGTAAGTTTGCTATTTTGAACAGTAATAGGTGTTCCGATATTCACCCTCGCCCTCGGTCACTTCAATGCGGCCATCGTTCCTGTACCAGACCGTGGCAGTGCCCTGTGCATCTGACATCCGGCCAAATTTGTCTTCATAGCCAGCAGATGCCCCTGTTGCCTCGAGCTCCGTTGTGATGGGTGGCTGATCGGCGGCTTGCTCGCTCGCGGATTTGTAGATCAGCCGCGCGCCGCCATCGGCGTCTTTGACGAATTTGACCTCGGTGTCGCCCTGATCCTCGCAAGGGTAGGTTCCCGCGTCGAAAGCGGCTTGTTTCGGAGCCTCTTCTTCGGCTTCTTTCTCTTCCGCGTCCTTGTCCTCGGCGGTTTCCTCGGTCGTCTCAGAAGCGCCTTCGGCATCTTCCGTCGCGCCGTCTTCGGCTTCGGTCTCTGTCGTAGCAGTCTCTTCTTCGGCGCTTTCGGTTTCGGCCGAATTGCATGCAACCAGCAGCATGGCAGGCGCGGCACCGGCCAACAGAATGGCATTGAATTTCATCAAATGACTCCCCTCCGTGCGAGGGCAATCCGACCCCCGCTTCCTATGGCTTGATCGAAGGCTCTCGGTTCTGAGTCAAGCGACACCTCGTTCAGAACGGCACAGGCTTTGGTCGCCCTTCGCCTACACCACAGGCCGAAGCCCGCTTGGCTTTGCCTTTGTCACGGAAACGGACCATAGCTGCCGATAAAAGGCGAATTCGCGGAGGGACGAAATATGGCAATTCTCAGATACGCACTGATCATCACGCTGGTGCTGGCACTCGCCGCGCTTGGCGGGCTGTTCTATTTGGGTCAAATGTCGAAAGCGGGCACGCCCTTGGGCCTCTCCGATGGCCAGCTGGCGCCCTGCCCCGAATCTCCCAATTGCGCGTCAAGCGAAGCCGGAACCGAGAGCGAGAAGCTGGTCAATATGCTCCCGGATACATCGTGGTCGCTGCTGCCGGTTGTCATCGTCAAACAAGGCGGCGAGATCGTGACCGAGGACGAAGACTATATCGCCGCCACATACACCTCGGGTTTTTTCGGATTTGTGGACGATATCGAATTTCGCAAGAGTGAAGACGGTGTGCATGTCCGCTCCGCCTCTCGCGTCGGATATTCAGATGCCGGCGCAAACAAAGCCCGCATCGAAAAATTGCGCGAAACGATCGGCGAGTAAGCGCGCCTGAGCTTTGAGCGTTTCCTCGCCTCGTAGCAAAGTCAGATTAGCTAAAAAGGTGCGAAATCAGGTTGTACCGAACCCCTGATGTCGTCTCCTGCACCTCGTGTAGCAGCGATGACGAGAACACCATCGCCGTGCCCGCAGGCACGCGGTAGCCACGCGGGCTGAATTCCCTGAAAGCGATTTCGCCGCCCTCATAATCGTCATTCAGGCTCATCGACAAAGCAAAGCGCCTGTGCGCACCGGGCGGCTCCGTGTTGTCGCGGTGTCCCATCTCGATGCCTTCGCGTTTGCCGACATAGCGCGCGATGTGAAGGTCTTCGCGCCGCGTCACATCGAACGCGAAAGCCTTTTTGATCATGGGAGTAACCCGTCCGAAAATCCGCTCGTCGAGCAGCGCGAGCGTGTTGCGGTCCTTGATAATCAGGTCGACGCGATCCTGACGATGGTGGTCATAGATCGGAATTGTATAGTTCCCGGGGATCTCGCCCGGTCGTGGCTGTCGAACCATAAACGGGGTTTCCGTTTCAACCGACTCCACCAGCTTTCCGCATTCTTCCGGGGTCAGCACATTGGGGACAATCAGGATCGGCGCATGCGGCGGAGACCAATGCAGATCATCCGCGGCCTGTGCGTTCTCGAGTGAATCCATAACGGTCTCCATTGTAGAACCTGCGTCTTTGTCCAATTCGTACCAGTTGCGAATTTGCCGGAACGGAGTGAGCACAACCAATTGATCGGGATGGTCGCTTCCCTTGTGCAGCCCATATGATGCGAACAAGCCGCCGGACGGATCGCAAGCAACTGGCCAAGGAAATCCGGTCGCACGCTTGATGCGCTTGTGCCGGCTCGCATCGGTTGTCGCCGCTATGGCAAGCACATTGGCATTGGCGGCTTCCAACCGTCCCTCTTGATCGGCCAGCAGTTTAAGCAGGCTTGCGGTCTGATCTTCATCCCGGTCGCCGAGAAACATCAGCAGCAAATGGCGGCCCGACAGGTGATCATCGGACAGATTAAGTCTGCGCCCATCCTCGTCGCGCGTTTCGAACGGCAATGCCAACGCGCCCGGCCATAAGGGCTGAACATAAGGCCGGATCGAGGGCGCTGCGATCTGATAAGTCGGTCGGGTATCGGCCATGGGTGAAACTGCAAGGTTGGACAGGCCGTTGTGCTATCCAGTTCACATCGAAAGCAAAAGCGAAAACTGCTGCAGAGCCATCAGATCAACCGCTCACGGGCCCGCGTAGAAAGCCCTCACGCGCAACATGGCGGCAATCAACATCTACATGTCTGTGAAGCGCGTTCCATGACCAGTTGGGGATATTATTGGTAGCGGAGGAGGGACTCGAACCCCCGACACATGGATTATGATTCCACTGCTCTAACCACCTGAGCTACTCCGCCCCATGGGCATCCCGGTCACTGGCCCGGTTGTCGGCCAGACGGGATTCGTGAGGCGGTTTGGCCTCTAGCGAGCGGCGCATTTAGGGCCGCAGGGGGCGGCGGTCAACCATTGTTGAACGCGCTAAAGCCGTTCGTGGCCCCGAAAGGCACAGGTCTTTACTGCCTTCCACGGCCCGCCTTGGTAAAGGTGCAGCTCAAGCGCGGGAAATACGAAGCGACGCGGCTCAATCTCGGGCGCCAGTTCTGCCTGTAAGCCACGCGCCTCGCGCTTGCTCACCTTGTTCTGGATCGTGATGTGCGGGCGCGGGTCGTGGAGGTCTTGCGAAGCCAGGCTGCCGTGGAAATGCTCTGCGATCATCTCGCGCAAGGTAAGCAGCGGTTCGCTCGCCAGCGCGATGGCGGTGCCGGTGCCCAGATCCATCAGGCCGGTGATCTCCCCCTGAGGCGGCGCGAATTCGGCGGCGATGCGCGGGAGGAAGGTCTTCAATTCTTCGAGCAGCGAGGGCGCGAAGGAATGGAACATCGTGACATGGGCGTGCAGGTGATTGCGCTCCGCAGGGTAATGCGCGCGCCGCAGCCCCTCGGCCCAGCCCTGAATATCGGGCGGCAGCTTTGCAGTTACGATGAAGGGGTTCGCTATAATCAGCTCCCTCGCGGGTTCTACATCTCGCCCCGCTCGCGGCGTGTTTGTCTTTTATCCGCCGAGGACCGTGGTGCTTGAAGGGCAGGATTACACATTTCCACCCGCGTCAGAATGATCACATCTCGCCCCGTTCTCGGCGGATTGCATACCAGCGTTCGACCGCCGCGTTGTGCGCTTCGCCGGTCACGTTAAACTCGTGACCGCCTTTGCCATCGGCGACCATAAACAGGTAATTATGCTTTTCGGGGTTCAGCACCGCCGCAATGCTCTCGCGTCCCGGATTGGTGATCGGCCCCACGGGCAACCCCACGCGGGTATAGGTGTTGTAGCCGTTGACCATCGCGATCTCCGATTGGCGGATGCGGCGGCCCAGCGGCTTTCCCTTGGTGATCGGATAGATGATCGTCGGGTCGGCTTGCAACAGCATTCCCGACTTCACCCGGTTTGAATAGAGCCCCGCAATGGTGCCGCGTTCGGAGGCTTTGCCGCTTTCTTTCTCGACAATCGAGGCCAAAGTCAGCGCTTCTTTGATCGTGCTCACCGCAATGTCGTCGCCGCGTTTGGCCCACGCCTCGGCGAGGTATTTGTCCATCGCGGACTGCATTTGCTCGATCAGCTTCTGGCGCGATTGCCCGCGCTCAAAGGAATAGGTGTCGGGAAGGATCGAACCCTCTGGCGGGACTTCGATCTCGCCGGTCAGCAAGTCCTCAGCCATCAGCCGCTCGTGAACGAGTATCGAGGGCATGCCTTCGGGGATGGTGATGGCGCGGCGGATCACGTCGCCGGACTGGAACAGGACGAGGATTTCGCCTTGGTTCATTTCCGGCTTGAGCATGAATTCGCCCGCCTGGATCGGATCGGACGAGCCCAGCAGCTTCGCGCGCAGCACAAAGCCATCGGCGGACACGATGTGCCCCTGCTCCTCAAGGTCCTCGGCCACCGCGCTGACCGTGGAGCCGGGGGCGATGGTGAAGGCTGTCTCCTGCTTGATGGTCGCGCTGCCAAGCATGGTGGTGGCGAAAAACGCCCCCGCGCCGACAGCCAGCAGCACCACAAGCCCGACAATGAGGCCGAGCCGCTTCACCGGATCAATCCATTGTCTGCATGATGAGCGAGGCGTTGGTGCCGCCAAAGCCGAAGCTGTTGTTCAGCACTGCGCGCACTTCGCGTTTCTTCGCTTCAAGCGGCACGAGGTCGATCCCCTCGGTGCCTTCGTCAGGATTGTGCAGGTTGAGTGTTGGCGGGACAATCCCGTCGCGCATGGCGAGCACGCAGAACACCGCTTCGACCGCGCCCGCGCCGCCGAGCAAGTGTCCGATCGCCGACTTGGTCGAGCTCATCGACGCCCCGCTCAGATCATCGCCGAGCACCCGCTTGACCGCCGCCAGTTCGATTGTGTCGGCCATGGTGCTGGTGCCGTGGGCGTTGACGTAATCAATGTCGCCTGCGCTGAGACCCGCCTTCTTCAGCGCCATCCGCATGGCGAGTTCCGCGCCCTTGCCCTCGGGATGCGGCGCAGTGACGTGGTAGGCGTCTCCCGAGAGGCCGTATCCGGTCACTTCGGCGTAGATCTTGGCTCCGCGCGCCTTGGCGTGCTCGTATTCCTCAAGCACCAGCACGCCCGCGCCCTCGCCCATCACAAAGCCCTCGCGGTCCTTATCATAGGGGCGGCTGGCTTCGGTCGGACGGTCGTTAAAGCTGGTGTTCAAAGCGCGCGCTTGCGCAAAACCGGCAATGCCCAGCGGGTTAACGGTGCTCTCCGCCCCGCCCGCAAGCATCACATCGGCATCGTCCATCGCGATCATCCGCGCAGCATCACCAATCGAGTGCGCGCCGGTCGAACACGCCGTCACAACCGCGTGGTTAGGCCCCATAAAGCCGTATTTGATCTGCACTTGACCAGTCACGAGATTGATCAGGCGGCCATGAACAAAGTGCGGGCTGACCCGCCCGGGACCGCGTTCGTGCAGGTTGACCGATTCCTTTTCGATCCCCGGCAACCCGCCAATCCCTGCGCCTATGGAGCACCCGGTGCGCTCTTTTTCGGCGTCGGTCATTTCGGTGAGGCCAGCATCTTCGAGCGCCTGACCCGCCGCATCGATGCCGAACACGATAAAGGGATCGACCTGTCGCTGGGTTTTGCCATCAACGCGCTTGTCCGCGTCAAAGCCCCACGGATGATCCTTGGGCTTCACTTCGCACGCAATGGTGCATTTCTGCCCCTCCGGCTCGAACTTGGTGATCGGCCCCGCGCCGCTTTCGCCAGCGATCAGGTTTTTCCAGCTGGTTTCAACATCGCCGCCCAATGGGGTCACGAGGCCAAGACCTGTTACTACGACGCGCCGCATAGCATCCCTCTCAACACTGCATTGGCCCCTGATGCGGGGCAGAAACACAACAGGCCCGATGACCCTGTTCGGGCTCGGGCCTGTCGATCAGCCGCCCGCATCATCGCGGGCATGCATCGGGCTGTTTAGCCCTTGGTCTCTTCGATAAACTTGGTGGCATCGCCAACGGTCGAGATTTTCTCGGCTGCATCGTCGGGGATTTCGACACCGAATTCCTCTTCAAATGCCATCACCAATTCAACGATGTCGAGGCTGTCTGCGCCCAGATCATCGATGAAGCTGGCTTCCTGAGTTACCTTGTCGCCTTCGACGCCAAGATGCTCGACAACAATTTTCTGCACCCGGTCGGCAGTATCGCTCATGTGATTCCCTCTTGAATTTGGGCTGTTGATTTGTGTTGCGCCCTAATGAACGGCACACCTGCTTGCAAGGGCATAGCTAGGGATAGCACGCAGTATTGCAACTAATGCACGGGGGAAATTGTGGGATTTTGATACATTTTGCGCGGGTTTTGGCCCTTTTGCGGGAGTTTGCAGCTCGTTGAGTGAGCAAGGCAAACCACCATCAAATCGGACCGGCTAACGCACATTTTTGGCCCGTAACGCAGCCTTTGGCTTCCGTAACGTCAATTCGCGGTCTCTCGACGCCTTAGAACAGCGCCCTAGCATCCTGCATTTCGATATCCTTGCGAAAGCTCAAAGACCGCTCGATCATATATTTGTGCCAAGCGCCAAAGATCACCAGCGCGCGCAGCCCCTGCCCCGTGATCGTATCGAGCGCTTCGTTGATCAGGCCGGTGTGCGCCGCGTTGATATTGGTCCAGCTGCCCGGGCCAAGATCGGGATCGAAATAGACTTGATAGGGCGTCTGCCCGCGCTGGACGATCACGTCATATTCGCGTGTGTGAATAAAGCGCGGATCGTCGTTCTTGCCCCGCATCTCTCTCGCCATACCGGCGCGCGCGGCACGGTGCTCGGCCCATTGCGAGGCGCGTGTCGAGTCATCCTCGATGCGCTTCAAGGCTGCGCGGCGATCATCAGCCAATTGGCGGGTCCAGCCGGCCGTCCCGACCATGGTGAAGTCCATTTCCTTGGTGAGCGGAAAGACGACATCTGTGTACTCGGGAAAGACTTTTGCGCGCGGCTCGGTCACTTGACCAGTCTCAGCGAAACCGCGCTTGGCCTCCTCCATTCGATCGGGCGGAATTTCGGTCAAGATCACATCGGGCCTGGCCGTGCGCACGGCCTCACGAAGTACATCAAGTGAGAAAGATGTGCTGTCGCGATGGCCGCCGTGGATCACGCCTAGGACCGTCACCTTGGTCAACGCCCCATCCGCCGTCCTATCGCCTGCCGCGCAACCGCTTAATGACGGAGCAGCAGCACCCGCCCCCGCAGCGGCGAGGGTTCCGAGCATGGCTTGGCGGCGCGTCGAGTTCATAGCCAACGGTTCGCTCAAACGCAGCGAACGGTTACTGCAAGGCTCACCTATTGATCACCTTGCGTTGCGTACCGCGCTTCCATCTGCTCCTGACCGAGGAACGCGGATGCAATCCGCGCCAGGCCACTTGTCGGGTAATCGCGTCCCGGATCGCTCTCCAAGGCGCGGTTGTAATAATCCTGCGCCA
>JBCCOF010000118.1:0-7797 GCA_039025455.1 Pseudomonadota bacterium
GCTGGTGTTCGGCTTGCTCAACGCACTGCGCATCCACTTGATGGAGATTTTCTCGCGGCGCTTCTATGCCCGGATGGTGGCGGAGATTTCGTTGATCTCGGTCTATGCGCAGGACCCGTTTTTCAACGATTCCAGCCGCGGTTCGCTGTTCAACCGATATTTCGACGTGATCAATGTGCAAAAGGCGATCCCCGTCCTGTTTGTCAGCGGGTTCACCGTCATCCTGCAAGTCGGCGTCGGCTTTGTGCTGGTGTCGCTCTATCACCCGCTGTTTCTTGCCTTCACGCTGGTGCTCACCGCGCTGATCTGGATCATCTGGCTGGTCTGGGGCAGCCGCGCGATCCGCACTGGCATCGATTTGTCGCATGCCAAGCACGGCACCGCAGCATGGCTGGAAACGGTTGGCGGCTCAAACGGCTTTTTCAAATCGCAGCGGCGGATCGATTACGCGCTCGACAACACCGACAATTACACCGACCGATACATTCACGAACGCAAACGCCACTTTAGGCAGCACTTTGCGCAGACTATCGCATTTCTATTCATGTATGCCGCCGCGAGCGCGGTGCTGCTTGGGCTAGGCGGTTATCTGGTCATTCAGGGTCAACTTACGCTGGGCCAGCTGGTCGCGGCGGAACTGGTGCTGTCAGTGGCCTTTTTCGGCGTTGCGCAGCTCGGCACGTACCTCACCTATTTCTACGATCTTTGCGCCGCCGTCGAAGAACTGTCGCTTTTCTACGATGTCAGTCAGGAAGAGGTGAGCGGCGAAGACCCGGTTTCGGGCGAGGATCACACCCTCGTTTTCAAATCGGTGCGCGGGCCAGCGCGGCACGAAACTGCGCAGTTCGACTTTACCATACCCAGCGGCGCGATTGTGCAGGCATCGGCCAGCCATCACGGTGTGCAACGCTTGTTCACCAATCTGCTCAAGATGCACGAAGTGCCCCTAAGCGGCTTTGCCACAATGGGGGGGATCGATTTTCAGGACATCGAATCGCACAATCTGCGCAACAATATTCACGTGCTGGACCGGCCGTCTTTTGTCGGCATGACAATCCGTGAATATCTCAGCCTCTCCTGCCCCAACACCGCTAGTCAACGGATGGTGGGTGCTTTGGACACAGTCGGGCTTAGCGATACAATTGCCACATTCCCCGATGGAATGGACACCAAGATCGCGACCACCGGCTGGCCCTTTTCCTCGGTTGAATTGCAACAGCTCAAACTTGCCAATGCGCTGCTCGAACAACCGCGTATTCTTATACTCAGCCGCCTGTTCGACCTGATCGACGAAGAACATATCACCGCTGCGATCAACGAATTGCGCTCTCAGGCATATTCGACCGTGATCTACTTCTCGAACCGCCGGATCGATCTTGGATGCGACAGCTTTCTCTATCTCCAAGCGGACCAACAACACTTCTTCGATAGTTTCGACGAATTCTGCAAAGCGGTGAATCGTAAGGCAAGCGCCCACCCGAACGTGCAGCGCATCGATCCAAGCGACAAAATGAATCTGGTGGGTGAATGACGATGTCGACACTCGAAAAGGACATGGCGCATTTCAAGACGCTCGAGAGCATCAGAATGCCCAAGATTTTCCGTGCGATTTTCCTCATCATCCTGACGGGGATCGTCGCTGTGGTTGCTTTCCTGATTTATGTGCCGTGGGTTCAGACAACCGGCGGGCGCGGGGTTGTCACCACGCTCAACCCCAATGAGCGCCAGCAGGAAATCAACGCGCTCGTCTCCGGCCGGATAGAAAACTGGTATGTGCGCGATGGCAGCGCGGTGCTGAAAGGCGATCCGATTGCGCGCATCTCGGATATCGACCCGCAATTGATCTCGCGGCTGGAAGCGGAGAAAGCACAGGTCGAAATTCAGGTGCAGACCGCGCAAAACGCGCTTGCTACGGCTCAGGTTGACGAGCGGCGGATGGCCGAATTGTTCAACGCCGGGCTGGCCGCGCGGCGCGACTATGAACAGGCGCAAATTCGGGTCGAAGAAATGCGTGGCCGGGTGGCCGAGGCCCAAGCCGCCCTCACCCGCACGGACGTCGCGCTGACCCGTCAATCGGTGCAGACCGTCACCGCGCCGCGCGATGGCTTCATTCAAAGCATCAATGCGGGCGATGCGGCAACCTTTGTCAATGCGGGCGATGTGCTTGCGACCTTTGTGCCTGAAACGTCGGAGCGCGTGGTCGAAGTGTTTGTCGATGGCCGCGACGTGGCGCTGGTGCAGTTCGGTGAGCCTGCGCGCATCCAGTTTGAAGGCTGGCCCGCGGTGCAATTCAGCGGCTGGCCCTCAATCGCGGTTGGCACATTTGAAGGGCGCGTAATGGCGGTGGACCAATCCGCTCAGCCCGATGGCCGGTTCCGCGTTCTTATCGCCGAGGAGCCGGACGCCGAGATTCCATGGCCAGAGGAACGCTACGCCCGGTTTGGTGCGGAAGTGCAGGCATTCATCCTGCTTGAAACGGTGCCCGTGGGTTATGAAATCTGGCGTCAGCTCAACAGCTTCCCGCCCGAATTGCCCGCGCCCACTGGCGAGAGCACAGGCGCGCCGACGCAATGATACGCAACCTTCCAAGGGGGGTAGCGCTTGGCCTGATCGCCCCTTTGGTCTTTGCCGCCGGGGCCATATTCGGGGCAGAGTTCGAGCCTGCTCTGGCACAGAATATCGAAGCCAATCCCGAGCCGCTGGACGCGAGCCTGCGCAGCGGGCCGCTCTTGCCAGAAGCGGTTTTGCGCTCGTCTTCGCTGCGCTTCCCCAGCATCCTTGAAAGTTTCGAGCGTGAAGCCGCCGCGCGCAGCGATCAGCTCGCCGCCGATGGCGCGTTTGACCTGTTGCTGGAATCCGAAGCTTATGACCGGGTAACCGGCACATTCTCGGGCGGCTATGCCGAGGTGAAAGCAACCCAGCCCATCGCTCCCTATGGCGCGAAAGTCTTTGGCAGCTATCGCATCTCGGACGGGCGCTTTCCGATTTACGAGAACATTTACAACACCAACCAGCTCGGCGAATTCAAGGTCGGCGGGCTGTTCTCGCTGCTGCGCGACCGCCGGATCGACAAGCGCCGGTTTGATATCGAGGACACGCGGCTGGCGGCCAGTCAGGCGAGCCTTGATGTGCTGTTGGTGCAGCTCAATGTGCAGCATGAGGCGCTCAAGGCCTATTGGACATGGGTCGCGGCGGGCAGTGAAATCCGTATTTATGAAGAGCTGCTTGAAATCGCACAGGCGCGCGCGGTCGGGCTTGAGCGGCAATTCAAAGCGGGCGCGATCCCGCGTATCTCGGTGACCGAGAACGAGCAGAACGTGATCCGGCGCAAATCACTGGTCGAGGAAGCGACCCGCCAGTTCCGCACCGCTTCGAACAGCCTTTCTTATTACCTGCGCGACGATCTGGGCAGTCTTGTGGTCCCCACCCGCAGGCAGCTTCCCACGAATGCACAGCTGGCGGACCTCCCGAGCATGCAATCGCTTTTGGCGATGCGTCAGACCGATATTCTCTCGCGCAGGCCCGAATTGCAGAATTTCCGCATCGCCATTGAGCGCGCGGCCAACAAGGTTGAATTGCGCCGCAACGATATGCAGCCAAGGCTTGATGTGACCGCCGAACTGTCGCGCGATTTCGGCGCCATCGGCGATGGCGGGCCGACTTTCGACTCAACCGACACGGTTGTCGGCGTGACCTTTACCGTACCCCTGCAACGCCGCGAAGCGCGCGGACGCTTGCAGCGCGCCGAATCCGAACTGCGCGAGCTGGAGCTGCGCGAGAGGCGGATTTCGGACCAGATCGAGGTGGAGCTCGACAACATCCTGACCAATCTCAACGCCTCTTTGCGGCTGGCAGAACTGGCCGAGGACGAGGTGGAGCAGGCGAAGATTCTGGTGCTGGCCGAGCGCAAGCGTTTCACTCTGGGTGCGGGCGATTTCTTCCTCATCAACCTGCGCGAGGAAAGCGCCGCCGATGCTCAGGTCCGCGCGATCCGCGCCCAGCTGACCGGACGGCTGGCGGCGGCGAGCTTTAGCGCGGCGACGATGAACCTGCCCGAGCTTGGGCTGCAATAAAGCACCCGCTCAGCGGCGCTTTCGCCTTTAGCCCTGCCGCCCCTCGATCAGACGGTCGACCAATGACGGGTCAGCCAAAGTCGATGTATCGCCCAACGAGCCGTAATCATTCTCGGCCACCTTGCGCAAAATCCGCCGCATGATCTTGCCCGAGCGGGTCTTGGGCAGGCCATCGGTGAACTGGATCTGGTCAGGCGTCGCAACCGGACCGATCTCCTTGCGGACGTAGGCGCGCAGCTCGGCATAAAGCGCGTCAGAGCCTTCCTCGCCCGCGTTCAAAGTGACGTAGCAATAGATGCCCTGTCCCTTGATATCGTGCGGATATCCGACCACCGCTGCCTCGGCGACGAGGGGGTGCAGCACAAGCGCGCTTTCCACTTCGGCGGTGCCCATCCGGTGCCCGGACACGTTGATCACATCGTCCACGCGGCCTGTGATCCAGTAATATCCATCGCCGTCGCGCCGACATCCGTCGCCGGTGAAATATTTGCCTTTGTAGGTGCTGAAATAGGTCTGCTCGAAGCGCTCGTGATCGCCATAGACGCTGCGCGCTTGCCCCGGCCAGCTTGCCGTGATGCACAGATTGCCATCGGTCGCGCCTTCTAGAACACCGCCCTCATTATCGACCAATTGCGGCTGAATCCCGAAGAACGGCCGCCCCGCGCTGCCCGGCTTCATATCGTGCGCGCCGGGCAAGGTCGTGATCATGCAGCCGCCGGTCTCGGTCTGCCACCAGGTGTCGATGATGGGGCAGCGCCCCTCGCCCACAACATCGAAATACCAGCGCCACGCCTCGGGATTGATCGGCTCACCCACGGTGCCCAACAAGCGGATGGAGGAGCGGTCTCGGCTCGTTACAAACTCATCACCCTCGCGCATCAGCGCGCGGATCGCCGTGGGCGCGGTGTAGAGGATGTTGACGCTGTGTTTGTCCACCACATCCCAAAACCGTCCGTGATCGGGATAGTTCGGCACGCCTTCGAAAATGACCTGCGTCGCGCCGTTCAAGAGCGGGCCGTAGGTGACATAAGAATGCCCCGTCACCCAGCCGATATCGGCGGTGCACCAGAAGACCTCGCCCGGTTGGTAATCGAAGATGTAGTTGAACGTCGTCGCGGTCCAGACGCCATATCCGCCGGTTGTGTGGAGCACACCCTTGGGCTTCCCTGTCGAGCCGGAGGTGTAGAGGATGAACAGCGGGTCTTCGGCGGCCATCACTTCGCACGGGCACTCGAAGGTCACGTCGCGCGCGACCTCGTGCATCCAGTGGTCGCGCCCTGCCTGCATCGCGACCTCGCCGCGTGTGTGGCGCAGAACCAGCACGCCATCGACCTCGACCCCCGGCTTTTCCAGCGCCGCATCGACATTCGCTTTAAGGGGTATGGGCTTGCCCCCGCGCACGCCTTCATCGGCGGTCACGACAAAGCGGCTGTCGCAATCCACCAGCCGACCGGCCAGCGCCTCTGGCGAGAAGCCGCCGAACACGACCGAATGCACCGCGCCGATCCGCGCGCAGGCCAGCATCGCGATAACCCCTTCGGCGACCATCGGCATGTAAAGCGTCACGCGGTCGCCCTTCGATACGCCGATGGCTTTGAGCGAGTTGGCCATGGTGCCAACCTCGGCGAGCAATTGTTCGTAGGAGATGCGGCGCGTTTCACCGTTCAGATCGTCGGGCTCGAAAATCAACGCCGTGGTCTCGCCCCGCCCCGCTTCGACATGGCGATCCACCGCGTTGTAGCACAGGTTGAGCGCGCCATCGGCGAACCACTTGATATCGACCGGATCATAAGACCACTCGCCGCCTTTCGCGGGCGGGGTGCTCCAATCGAGCCGCTTCGCCTGCTCCAGCCAGAACCCGTCCGGATCGCTGATCGAGCGGGCATACATCGCGTCATAAAGGTCGGAAGTGCAATGCGTTGGGGTCTCGCTTGCGGGCCGCGGGACGAAATCGCTCATGTCTCTCTCCAAACAGATTTTGAGCAAAACTATGCTGCGCGGGCAGCGGTGTCCATGGCGCTCTGAAGCACTTTTTAGCCGAGCGCGGCGAGGGCTTCGCGCGTGTCGATATCGGCCAGCCATTCGGGCGGGCAGACAATCGTCTTGCCTTGAGCGAGGATGACGCGCGCGCCTTGGTCGCCGGACATCTGCGCCAGCGTGTCGAAATGCGCTTTGCCGAATGCGGCGGGGGGCATGCGGGATGTTCCGTCGCTAGATGCAATAATCGCATCGTCCCCGCGCGCCAGAGCCGCCGACGCGAGCGCTTGATAATGCGCGCGCGGGACCAAGGGCATATCGGCGAGCGCGATCAACAGCGCGTCGCAACCCGCCCGCCGCGCAACCCGGGCAGCGACTGCGACCGAGGTGCCCATGCCCTCATCCGCATTGGGGTTTTTCACGATGGTGAACCCCGCCTGTTTCCACCCGCGCGAACAGGCATGGTGCGGGTCAGCGGTGACGAGTATGCGATCACCCTCCCTGCACGGCATTTGCGCCAAGGTGTCGCTGGCATGCAGGCCGAGAGGCTTGCCCCGGAACTTCGCCTTTAGCTTGTCCGCCTCGCCAAACCGACGCGAGGACCCAGCGGCAAGAACGGCGATGGCGAGATGCGGTGTGTCAGCCATGAGCAGCCCCAAAATGCGCCTCGAAATCGGTGTCCTGATAGGCGCGGATGATCTGCGCCAGCGCCGACAACGCCAGCGTTTGCGGATCGCGCGAGGAATGGAACAGGCCAATCGGCGCGTGGATTGTATCCAAGCGATCCTGCGTCACACCGCGCGCGCTGAGCGCTTCGCAGCGGAAGCTGTGCGCGCGCCGCCCGCCCATCGCGCCGAGATAGAAGTGCGGCTGCTCCAGCGCAGCCTCCATCAGATCGATCTCCCAATCGTGATCGTGGAACAGGAACACGGTCGCAGTCCACGGGTCGCTCAGCAACAGGTCGGTTTGATCGGTTCGGTTTAGCGAGAGCCCGTGGATCGCCTGCTCGCCCAGTTCCCCGATCAGGCGGGTATCGGGCGTGAGGACCCGTAGCGCACAGCCATAGCTCCGGCCCAGCAAAGCAAGGGCGGCCAGCCCCGCGCCGTGGCCGATAATCTGCAATTTGGGCGCAGGCCAATGGCCGAAGGTTGAATGCCCGGTTTGCGGGTCAAAGGCGCTCGAATGCCACCCGCGCACATGCCGCGCGCCATGGGCATCAATGTGGATCGAAAACGGCTCGCGCCCGCGAATGGACGCGATGCAGTCGCCGACAAAATGGCCCTCACCAAGCGGCTGAAAATGCAGGTCCAGCCCGCCCCCGCATGGCAGTTTGATATCGAGATAGGGCGAGCCTGCGCCAAAGCGCACCTGCCGCGCCTCGCCTGCTTTCAGAACGTGCAGCGCTTCGGACACCACCGCGTTTTCGATGCACCCGCCCGAGAGCGATCCGGCGAAACTGCCATCGGACGCGACACCCATGATCGTGCCCAGGTTGCGCATCGAAGACCCTTCGACCGCGCACACGGTAACGAGCACGCAAGCGCATCCGCGCCCGGTCGCGTCTTCGAGAAATTCAAGAACGCTGGCCAGCTCCATCGGCCTATCCGCGCATCCGCTGCGGTTACTCGCTCAGGCTGCCGAGATAGGCGACGATTGCGGCGCGTTGCTCGCCATCGCTGACCGCTCCAGCGGCCATGCTGGTGCCTTCGACATAAACGGCGGGGTTGGCGAGGAAGCGGTCAAGCGA
>JBCCOF010000119.1:0-7587 GCA_039025455.1 Pseudomonadota bacterium
AGCGATCTCTGCTGTCGGCCACGCATAGTTCAAATCACCGCGCAGGTGTTTACTCGCCATCACGTCATAAGCGCCGCCATAGGCCTTGCGGGTGATCACGGTGATCTTGGGCACGGTCGCCTCGGCATAGGCGAACAGCAGCTTTGCGCCGTGCTTGATAATCCCGCCCAGCTCCTGCGCGGTGCCGGGCAGGAAGCCGGGGACGTCGACAAAGGTCACGATCGGAATTTCGAACGCATCGCAGAAGCGCACAAAGCGCGCGGCTTTCTTCGACGAATTGATATCGAGCACGCCCGCCAGCACCATCGGCTGGTTCGCGACCACGCCCACGGTGCGCCCTTCGACCCGTCCAAAGCCGCAGATGATGTTAGCCGCGTGGCCGGGCTGGATTTCGAAGAAGGTCCCCTCGTCCACGGTCTTCGCGATCACCTCGTGCATGTCATAGGGCTGGTTCGCGTTGTCGGGGATCAGCGTGTCGAGCGAATGCTCCAGCCGGTCCCACGGATCGTTGGTCGGGACGTGGGGCGTTTCTTCGCGGTTAGACAGCGGCAGATAGTTGAAGAACTCGCGCGTCGCGAGCAGCGTTTCGATGTCGTTCTCGAACGCGCAATCGGCCACGCTCGTCTTGGTCGAGTGGGTGATCGCCCCGCCCAGCTCTTCCTGAGTGACTTCTTCATTGGTGACCGTTTTCACCACGTCGGGTCCGGTGACGAACATGTAAGACGAGTCCTTCACCATAAAGATGAAGTCGGTCATCGCGGGCGAATAGACTGCCCCGCCCGCGCAGGGGCCCATGATGAGGCTTATCTGCGGGACAACGCCGCTGGCGAGGACGTTTTTCTGGAACACCTCGGCATAACCGCCAAGCGATGCGACGCCTTCCTGAATGCGCGCGCCGCCTGAATCGTTTAGGCCGATGACGGGAGCACCGACCTTCATCGCCGTGTCCATCACCTTGCAGATTTTTTCGGCATGGCGTTTCGAAAGCGAGCCGCCAAAGACAGTGAAATCCTGAGAAAACACGTAGACCAGCCGCCCATTTATCGTGCCGCTGCCGGTGACCACACCATCGCCCGGAATGCGCTGTTCCGCCATGCCGAAATCGACGCAATCGTGCTCCACATAGGTGTCGAGCTCTTCAAAACTGCCTTCGTCAAGCAGCACATCGAGCCGCTCGCGCGCGGTCAGCTTTCCCTTTGCGTGCTGGGCGTCGATCCGCTTTTGCCCACCACCCATGCGGGCGGCTTCGCGGCGGCGTTCCATTTCGGCGATATTGGCAGACATTCAGGCACCCTCTTTCTCTTCACGAGGGTCGTTGCCGCAGCGACGCCGCAGGGTCAACGTATCAAAATGAATGAGCGGCATGGTACCAATGGCCTTGCGCGTCGAAATGCGAAGAAATGATCTCAGCCGAGTTTGAGCAGAATTTTCCGCGCCAACGCAGGCGACAGACCGTAAATGCGGCGCAGCAGATTGGACTGGCCGATCACGATCTCGTCTCGTCCCTTCTCCATGCCGCTGATAATGGTCGCAGCGCAGGTCTCGGCGCTCATCTTCTTCTGGTCGTAAGCCGCCGTCATTTGTGTATCGACCATCGGCGGAAGCGCTTCGATCACGCGGACCGGAGTGGAGGCCAATTGCTGGCGCAGCGAAAAGCTGAAGCTGCGAAGGCCCGCTTTGGTGGCCGAATAGATCGCTCCTTGGGCGCTTGGCGCGATGGCGAGGCCCGAGGTGACATTGACGATCAAGGCCTCAGGGCGCGCCTTGAGCAGCGCGAGCAGGCCGGAGGTCAGCCGGATCGGCGCGGAAAGGTTCGTGTAGATGCAGCGGTCACCGTCATCAGGGTCGGGCGAGCCATCGCGAAAGTCCTGCTCCGCACCCTGTCCGGCATTGTTGATCAGAATGTCGAGCGGACGCTCGCCCCAAGTCGCGATCAGGGCATCCACTCCCGCCACATCAGAAAGGCCTGCCACGATCACTTCGTAGCCCTCGGCCTCCATTGCGGCGACCCTGTCCGGATTGCGGCCAGTCACGACCACCTCGGCGCCCTTTGCACGTAACTGCCGCGCCATCTCGCGCCCAATCCCGGCAGTTCCACCGGTCAGCAGGATCGTCTTGCCAGCCAGTTCCATCAGACCTTCACAATCCCGTGGTCGACCAGGCTGCGCAATGTGTCCTCAAGCGACTGCTCTGGCTCGATAAAGGTAAAGCCAAGCACTTCCTCGGTGTGCTTGCCCGACACATCGCGCACATTGTTCAGCTCGTTCTTGACCTGCTTCATCGCGGGCACGAACGGCGCGAGCAATTTTACGACAAAGTCGGGCATTTTGCGGGTCGCGACTTTGCCCGAAAGCTCGGGCGCTCTTTCGCGCAGGACGGCGCCCATTTCCGACATCCACATAAAGCGCGTCGAGGTCGGAAAACGCTCGCCGCGCACTGTGTCCGCCGGTGCATCGAGCGCGAGGGCATGGGCCTTCGCCACATCGCGAACATCGCACACCGCGATTCCCATATTGGGCAAGGCAGGTATCGATCCATCGCACATCTGCTTGACCATCTCGATCGAGGTCGAAAGGTCATCATTCTCGACAGGTCCAAAGACGGCAACCGGATTGACCGAGCAGAACTCCATCTCGGGTGCATTTTCGTCGACCCAATCACGCGCGGCCCGCTCGGCCACAGTCTTGGATTCAATATAAGGCGCTACGCCCGCGTCGATATTGGTCCAATCGGTGTGGTCAAAATGATCCTTTTCCGGATGCCCATAGGCGATGGCCGCCGCCGAGCTGGTTTGCACAAACCTCGTTACGCCTGCTTGCTTTGCGAAGCGCAAGGCGCGCAGGGTCCCTTCGCGGGCGGGCACCACCAATTCATCCTTGTTGCGCGGCGTGGCAAGCGGAAATGGCGAAGCAACATGCGCAACCGCATCGCAGCCTGAATTCGCTTCTGCCCAACCGTCATCACTCATCAGGTCGGCTTGAAAGACCTTGAACCGCTCGCCTGCCTCCGGCCAGCGCGCACGCAAGCGCGGCTCGCTCTTTGCCGTGTTGCGAACAGTCGTGTGAACCGTCTTCCCCGCTGCGAGCAGCTGGTCGATCAGCTCTCCGCCAATATAGCCCGTGCCGCCTGTGACCAGAATGGTATTCGCCATGTTGTCTCTCCCACTTTCAGAGGAGAGGTAACCGAGCGGGTTGCGAGCCGCAACTTACTTCAGCAGCACCAATTCCTCGGCCACAGTCGGGTGGATCGCAGTCGTTGCGTCAAAGTCGGCCTTGGTCAGACGGGCCTTCACCGCGACTGCGGCAGCCTGCATGATTTCTGGCGCTTCGGGGCCGATCATATGCATGCCGACCACGCGGTCATCCGCAGCATCGCAGATCATCTTGACGAGGCTTCGTTCGTTGCGGCCCGCGACGACGTTCTTCATAGCGCGGAAATCGGACTGATAGACCCGGACATTGCCGATCTGCATGCGCGCCTCGCTTTCGGTGAGGCCAACGGAGCACAGCGGCGGGTGGCTGAAAACCGCGCTTGGGATGCAGGAATGATCGACCGCATAGGGTTCGCCATCGCCAAACACGCTGTCGGCAAAGGCCTGCCCCTCGCGGATCGCGACCGGAGTGAGCTGCACCCGGTCCGTCACATCGCCAACGGCGTAAATGTAATCGACATTGGTCTTGGAAAAATCGTCAACTTTGATCTCACCACGATCGCCCATTTCAACGCCAACTGTCTCGAGGCCCAGACCTTCGACATTGGGCTTTCGGCCGGTGGCGATCATGACCTGATCATATTCGCGTTCGTCATAGCCGGTCATCTTGACCCGCAAGGTGCCGTCCTCGTTGCGCTCGACATATTCGAACTGCGTGTTGAAGCAGTATTCGATCCCCTTGGTGAGCGAGATCTGGAGCAGCCGATCGCGCAGGCTTTCATCATAGCCGCGCAGGATCACATCAGAACGATTGGCGATGGTAACCTTGCTGCCGAACTCGTTGAAGATTCCGGCAAACTCGTTGGCTATGTAGCCGCCACCCGCGATAAGGATGCGGCGCGGCACTTCATCAAGGTGGAACGCCTCATTGGAGGTGATCGTGTGCTCGTTACCGGGAAAATCGGGCATGAACGGGCGCGCGCCGGTCGCTACAAGTATGTACTTTGCGGTGACCACCTTGCCGCTGGCCAGCCTGATTTCATGGTCACCGCTGATCACCGCGCGCTCTTCAAAGACCGTCACATTGTTGTTTGCAAGCGTGTCGCCATAGAGCCCTTCAAGGCGGGTCACATCATTCTGGATGAAATCGCGCAGTTTGACCCAATCGAAGCTCTTGCCCTCGACCGTCCAGCCAAATTGCTTTGCATCCTCCAGATCTTCCGCGAAATGCGCGCCATAGACGAGCATCTTCTTGGGCACGCAGCCGCGGATAACGCAGGTGCCGCCGACGCGATATTCCTCTGCCGCAGCGACCCGCGCGCCGTGCGCAGCCGCGATCCGGCTGGCGCGCACGCCCCCTGAGCCGATGCCGATGGTGAAGAGGTCATAATCATACTGCGCAGACATCGCGGCACTCCCGAAGATTGAGAGCCGCCTATGAACCCGCGCGCAGTACCTGCCAAGCGGTAAGAATCGCCTTTGCAATCAGCTTTCGAGAAACAGCGAGTTTTCGCGCAGCAATTGATAGGGCTTAAGCGACTGGATCGAAATCAGGTCATCATCCTCGGTCCCCGCCATCCGCTTTAGCGTGCGGTGTACCGTGCGCCGCCCGGACTCGTTCAACCCACTTCCTGCGACGAGGATATCCGGATCATGGCTCAGCGACTAATCGAACAGCATGCTGGTCGCGTGCGGTTCAAAGCCAAAGCCAAGGAACACAATCCGCTTTCCGCCCGCCACTTCGGAGATCAGGTGCTGCTTGAATTGCGGTTGGCTCATCACCTCGCTGACCGTCTTAACCTCTTTGATCAAGCTATGGATATTCCACGGTTCCTCATTGCCCCATTCGACATCAGGAGACTCGCCGCGCTCCCATGGTTATCGCCCGACATTGCCCAGCGGATGAATGATATTAAGTTTGGCATCGACCAGATCGCGCGCATCGTGCAGCGGCATACCATAGGCCATCGAGATTACCCACGGCAGGTAGTTCTGGAGCGAGCGGTCATAGCTGAAGTTGATGATCGAAAGATTGTTGAACGATTGGTCGATCTTGTTGCGCGGGACACCGCTGATGATCATGCGGGAAAGCTGAAACAGCCAGTTTTCATCGCCGCGCAGTGGCAGGTCACCTTCTATGCGCGGCTCCTTCCCGAGCGGTGAGCGCGCCTCGGATTGCAGCACAAAATACACGATTGCGAGCTTGCCCGCCGCTTGGATCATCGGGTCATGCGCGTGTTGCTCAAGGATTTCCTCGAGCGAATTGCTGACCCGCGCCGCCGCGCTGATGACACTTGCGGCTTCCTGCAACTTCTCCTTGGAAGCGCCCATTTGCCGCGCAAATTTTTCGAAATGCTGCGCCAGCAAAACCATGTCGCGGGTCTGCACATCTGTACCAAGCCTTTGAAAATCATAGGCTTGCCCAATTTTGTGGAGGACTTCGCGCCCGTCGGGCAGCTCCAGTTCAAAACCCGAACCGGCACCGATCACCAATGTGGTCCTGGTTCTGAACATCGGCGGGACGGAATCCTTGGTAAGCGGTTAATGTAACAGCCTGTTTCCTACCCGGATTATCCTTAAGATCGGTTTACCATGCGGAAACTTCTTAGGATTTGCCGCCGCCGCGCGGACCGCGCCGACCACCGCCGCCGCCACCGCGACGCCGTGACCCGCCGCCATTGCCGCCACGACGACCGCCACCGCTATTTCCATCGGGCCGTCCCGATGGTTTGCCCTTGCGAGAATTGTGCTTGGGGCCGGAGCGCTTGGGCCGCGAACCATCGCCACCCTGCCTGTCGCCTCCCGGCTTTCCGCCACCGGGTTTGCCTCCACCCGTCGGGCGCGGACGCACTTTCTTTTTCGAAACACGGGTTTGCCCGCGCGGTGGCGGTTTGGTCGGGCCGACGCCTTCGACCACCGCGCGAAAGTTCTCGGGCAGGTCCAGCCGCTCCAGCTCCGCATCGGTCGTGCGCTGGATATCCTTGAGATAGGCCCGCTCTTCCTCGGCGCAAAAGGCAATCGCAATGCCATCGCGCCCGGCGCGCGCGGTGCGCCCGATGCGGTGGACATATTGCTCGGGCACGTTGGGCAGCTCGTAATTGATCACATGGCTGACACCCGGAATGTCGATCCCGCGCGCGGCCACATCGGTTGCAATCAGGATCGAGGTGCGCCCCCGGCGAAACTCGTCGAGCGCGCGCTGGCGCTGGCTTTGCGATTTGTTGCCGTGAATGGCGTTGGCTTCGATGCCCGCCTGCCCCAGCTTTTTGACCACGCGATCCGCGCCATGCTTGGTGCGGGTAAAAATCAGCACCCGCTCCAGATCGCCGGGTACGCTGTGACGCCCCGACAGGATCATTTCGAGCAGCGATTGCTTCTCGTTCTGCTGGACCATGAACAGGAATTGCTCGATCCGCTCCGCCGTGCTGCTTTGCGGCGTGACCGAGACCTGCACCGGATTGTTGCAATAGCCCGAGACAAGTTCCTTGATCTGCTTGGGCATGGTAGCGCTGAAGAACAGTGTTTGGCGGTCCTTCGGCACCAGCTTGTTGATCGTGCGCAGCGCGTGGATAAAGCCGAGGTCGAGCATCTGGTCCGCCTCGTCGAGCACCAGCACTTCAACGCCCGAGAGGTTGAACGCCTTCTGGTCGATCAGGTCTAGCAAGCGCCCCGGTGTCGCGACGAGAATGTCGGTGCCGCGATGCAGCTTGTTGCGGTCCTTGTTAACGCTTGTCCCGCCGACGATCACCTGCACTTTGAGGCCCGCCAGCGCGCCATAATCCTTGGCGCTCGCAGCAATCTGGGTCGCCAGTTCACGGGTCGGCGCCAGCACCAGCATCCGACAGCTTTTGAACGGAATGCGGTTGTCGGCTTCGCGCAACCGGTCAATCGAAGGGAGCATGAATGCGGCCGTCTTGCCCGTGCCGGTCTGCGCGATACCAAGCAGGTCGCGCCCTTCGAGCACGGGCGGGATCGCCTGTTCCTGAATCGGCGTGGGTGTGTCGTAGCCCTTGAGATCAAGCGCTTGAAGCACGGGCTGCGACAGCCCGAGGTCTGAAAATTGTGTCATAGTAACTCGCAATATGTGCGGCGCGCGGGCCGGATTCCGGACGGAATCGTCGCGCGGCGCGGGGGTAAAAACCGCCCGCGTGAAAAGGGAAGTTGGGGAGGTATGTATCGGAACGCGCAGGCCGTGGCGGTTAAATCAGAGCCGCCGCTTCACGCAGGCCCGCAAGCGTATTCGTCGCGCCAAATGGGCACTGAACGCCGTGTTGTCAATCAGGTGGTCAAGACGGCCGGTAACCAGCCGTCGTCAAAATAGGGTTCGTAGTCCTATTTCTTGCGAAGGTCAGCATAGACCAATCGCGCGCTGTAACTTCCTTGAACAGCCACATCATTGGCGTCGCGCGCGGGCTCGAACTGGTGATGATCGGTCA
>JBCCOF010000120.1:0-7577 GCA_039025455.1 Pseudomonadota bacterium
GGCGCGCGGGCGGCTGGCGCGGCATCGGGCTCCACGGGATCACGCCCACGCCCTCATCCTCGCACAAAGGCAGCATCTCGCGCTCCTCCTCGCGATAGAGCAGGTTGAGCTGGTTCTGCATCGCAATGAACGGGGTCCAGCCATTCGCGCGCGCCGCCTCCTGCGCCTTGGCAAACTGCCACGCATACATCGACGATGCGCCGATATGCAGCGCCTTGCCCGCCTTCACGATGTCGTGCAGCGCCTCCATCGTCTCCTCGATTGGCGTCACATCGTCCCAGCGGTGAATCT
Organism: Pseudomonadota bacterium; assembly: GCA_039025455.1. Classification (GTDB taxonomy): domain Bacteria; phylum Pseudomonadota; class Alphaproteobacteria; order Sphingomonadales; family Sphingomonadaceae; genus Erythrobacter. The sequence goes on from JBCCOF010000120.1 coordinate 292, forward strand.
GAAACAAATCGACATAGTCCATGCCGAGGCGCGTCAGGCTGTCATCGACCGCCTGCATCAACGCTTTGCGCGAATTGCCGCCCGCATTGGGCGCGGGGCGCCACGGGAAGAACGCCTTGGTCGCCACCACGATCTCGTCGCGCCGCGCCATCTCGCTCAGCAGCTTGCCAGTGATCTCTTCAGACGTGCCGCCCGAATAGACATTGGCCGTGTCGAAGAAGTTGATCCCCGCCTCCAGCGCTGCGCGGAAGAACGGACGGCTCTCCTCCTCGCCCAGCAGCCAGTCGCCATGCCAGCCCTTGGTCGTGTCGCCATAGCTCATGCAGCCAAGGCACAGCTGCGAGACCATCAGGCCGGAATTGCCGAGACGGGTGTATTTCATGGATGTCTCCGTGGGGTGTGGACCGCGAAAGCGAGGTTTGGACAGTGTGACCTTCGACGGTAAAACTCTGGTATTGTGGGCGAATTGTGGTGTTGCCGGTTCTCGATGTGTGACTTTCCAAAATGAGGATGATCCCCATGTTTCCTGATCGAACCATCTGACACGAAATCGGTGCGTTAGGAAATAGCCCCCTCCACTTTTGGGGAGGGGGTTGGGGGTGGGGCGCGGGACGCGGCGACACTAGCGTGTTGAACCCACCCCTCGATCCGCTGGCGCAACGCGCCGTCTTCGACTCCCCTTATTCAGAGAGGGGAGGAGTCAAGAAAGCGTAAGCCCGCCATCGACCACCAGCGTCTGCCCGGTCATATAAGACGACAGCGGCGAAGCAAGGAACAGCGCCGCCCCCGCCATTTCCTCCGGCGTGCCAAAGCGCCGCAGCGGGATCATCGCCAAAGCGCCCTCGCGCCGCTCAGGATGCTCGGTGGTCACCGTGGTCATCTTGGTCGGGACAAAGCCGGGCGCGATGCCATTCACGCGAATACCCTCTCGCGCCCATGCCTCGCCCAAAGTCTTAACAAGGCTCGCCGCGCCCGCTTTGGACGCGCCATAGGCAGGGTTGCCGCGCGTCGCGTTGAACGCCGCAACCGACGATACGACGATCATGGTGCCGCCGCTCTCGGCGAGGGCCGAATGAAACGCGCGCGCCGCATCCATCACCGAGTTGAGATTGACATCGACCACATCGTCCCACGCTTGCCGCGCAAATTCCTGCCCGCCATATCTGACGATGCCCTGACTCTGGACCAGCACATCAACCGCGCCCAGTTTTTCCGCCAGTGCGCCAACAGCATCGCGGTCGGTCACATCCAGTCGCGCATAGGCGATGCCGGTGAAGTCGCTGTCCTCAGCCTCAAGATAATCCCCCGCATCGGGCCGTGTGCCGGTCGCCGTAACGCTCGCCCCGCTTTTGCGAAAGCTCTGCGCAATGGCGTTGCCAATCCCGCTGGAGCCACCGATGACGAGCACGGTCTTGCCAGTGAAGTCGAGTGGGTTGGTCATGTGGTAAGGCTCCGTAGTTCCCCATCATCAATCCGCTCGCCCTGCCGTTCGGTCAAGTATCAAGGGCGCAAAAGGTGAAAAGCCCGGGTGGATGGCTGTTTGCATGGTCTTTGCAGTCGAGAGCTGACATTCCGCTTATGCCCAAGTTTCGGCCGCTAGTGATCCAAACATGATTGCTTCGGCCAATGAGATAGACCGGTACTAAGCCACGCTCCTATTACATTATAACCGTATTGCATTATGGTTGTAATGTAATACGGTCGACTGATGGAGGCCTTGGCAGAAACCACTCCCGCACGGACACAGGCGGAACGAAGCGCTGCCACGCGCGCCGAACTGATTGAGGCGACTATCGAGCTCTTGCTCGACCAGGGCCTTGCCCATTGCTCACTAGCGGCAGTTGCGAAGCGCGCAGGGCTAACAACGGGCGCCGTGCAGCATCAGTTCAAAACCAAAGCCAAGCTGATGCAAGCGGTCATTGCAGAGCGATTGTTCTCAGCCGAGCCGTCTGTGATCGTAAAGGAACTGTCTGCCCTCACGCTTGAGGACCGCTGCCGCTCGCTGGTTGCGCTGCAATGGTCCTTCTATCGGCAACCTGAGTATCTGGCGATATGGGAGATCATCCTTGGTGCGAAGACCGACAAGGAGATTCAAGGAGAAATCACTGCTTGGCAGCGCTCCGCCACGCAAGCGCATGAGGATGCGATCGGGACGGTGCTCGCAGATTGCAACCTTACAGACTCAGCAATCCGTTCACTCCAGTACTTCATCAACTCCCATTTACGCGGCCTCGCAATGCTCAGAACGGTCCAAGACGATCGCGCGATTGTCGATGAGCAAATCGAGCTCCTAAGTCGCACCGTTTTATCCTTGGTGCAGGACCAGACGCGCCAATCCTCCGACAATCCAGCAAACGAGAACCGAGAGAGCTTGTGAAACTTCTCAAAATAAGTGCCATCGCAATCGGCAGCATCCTCATTGTGCTCGTAGGCATTGTTGTTTGGGTATGGAGCCAGATCCAACTTCCAACCGACATCGATGCGTCCCACGCCGTCCCTCGCGGCGATGTTGTGCTGAGTGAGTTCTACGTCCCACCAGAAAACCTGCCTCAAGATGCAGGAGTTTTGGTTCGCCAAGAGGTGTTGGAAGGATCGGCCGTTCTGGCTGAGGCTTCCGAGAACATTCGGATCATGTACACTTCAACTGAAGGGCTTGGCGGCGCTGACAGGAATGCGGTTTCTGGAGTGCTCTATTTGCCAGAAGGCGAAGCCCCTGAAAGAGGCTGGCCGCTACTGGTATGGTCGCACGGCACGGTAGGGATTGGTGACCGATGCGCGCCCTCTTTTGCGGGGCGCGGAGAGCGTGACCCTCAATACCTCAATCCATGGCTTGAAAAGGGCTATGCGATAGCGGCGTCAGACTATCAGGGCCTCGGGACGCCCGGAACGCATCCATACATGGACGCGCGGTCAATGGCGTTCAACAATCTCGACTTAATCCGCGCGGTGCAATCGGCTGATTTTCCATTGAGCAACAAAGTCGTCATCGCGGGGCAGTCACAAGGCGCAACGGGGGCTCTGGCCAGCGCCAGCTATGCGGAAAGCTACGCACCAGATGTCGATATCGGCGGGATCATAGCTACAGGCATCCCTCATTTTTCCTACGGTATCATCTGGGATCTGGCTTCTAAATCAGATCCGGATGAGGTCACTGCCTCGCTGCCATTGTCGCTTTATATGCTAGCCTTTGCAGAGATGCTTGACCCGGATTTCAAGTTGGAAGCTATCATCTCAGACAAAGCGAAACCGGTCGTTAGCGAGATAGATCAAACCTGTGTTTTCGACTTTATTGGCGCTTCCCAGAACGCAGGCCTTTCCTCAAGCAATACGTTTGTAAGCCGTCCTGACTTAGAGCTAATCAAGGTCTTTTCGAGAACCAATCTTCCGAACATGGGCATCAAGATACCAGTGTTTGCCGGCTCTGGGACCGAGGACAAGATTACGCCCATTGGAATGCAGCGGGCGTTTATCGCCGATGCTTGTGAAGCGGGAGCGAATATCTCTGCCAGGGCCTATTCCGGAGCAAACCACAATCAGGGGCTTTTGCAGTCCACTCTCGACGCCCAGAGCTTTGCCGATATCGTCCTGTCCGGGGGCGACATCGAAGTGACGTGCGCTGATTGACTGCGATGTTCAGAGCGGCGCTCTATGCGCAGGTGATGTGGTTTGTCTTAGCCACCGGCTATAACTGCTTGAGCTTAATTACCTCGGGCCATGGGGGCCAAGGGTTTGCGGGCGACTTTGCATCCACAAGCCAAGCCATGGCGGCGGTATCGATTTTTGGCGCCGTGACACTGCTTGGGTTGTTGAAACGCGTCGCGGTCTACAGGTGGCTATCGCCATTGGTTGCGGTCGCGCTTTTCATTGGTGGCGTTTTGAAACACGTCAACCTCGGACCTGAGACATACGCTTCCTATGGTCATTGGGCTGTCGCGATCTTGATAAACATCTTTGGGACGATTGCGTTTGCAGCCGGTGCACTCATTTCATTCCGCAAACCTTAGGTGCCGAGCAAGCATTCAAAGATGTTTCAGCCACCCATGTTCCTGTGTGAGCTTACACCCCACTTACGGCCAATCACGCAGCGCTGCGTGAATCCAAAAACCAGGCCGTGCTAGGCACACCTACCCCACAAAAGCCCGCTCGATCACGAATGAGGCTGGCTTGTTGTTCGCGCCTTCTTCAAAGCCGCGCGCTTCCAGATCGGCGGCGTGGTCTTTGATCATCGCCATTGATCCGCACAGCATCACGCGGTCGGTTTCAGGGTCGAACTTTTGCGGGCCTTTGCTCTGCTCGAACAGGCGGCCATCGTCGATCAGGGTCTGAATCCGGCCCTGCGTGCGGAAATCTTCACGGGTGACGGTCGGCACATAGATAAAACGCTCGCGCTGATCGTCTTCCAGAAGCGGGTCGCCTTCAAGCTTGCTTTCGAGCAGCTCGCGATAAGCAAGGTCGGCAACGCGGCGCACCGAGTGCACGACGATCACTTCCTCGAACATCTCGTATACGTCCGGGTCACGCGCGAGGCTCATAAACGGCGCAAGGCCCGTTCCGGTGGAGAGCATAAACAGCCGCTTGCCCGGCAGCAGCGCGTCGGTAACCAGCGTGCCGGTGGGCTTCTTGCCCAAATAGATCGGATCGCCCGGCTTGATGTGCTGGAGCCGCGAGGTCAGTGGGCCGTCCTGCACGATGATAGAGAGGAATTCGAGCTCCTCGTCATAGCTGGGCGAAGCAACCGAATAGGCGCGCAACAGCGGTTTGCCGTTTTCCTGTGGCAGGCCGATCATGATGAACTCCCCCGAGCGGAAGCGGAATGCCGCCGGACGCGTCATTTTGAGGCTGAACAGCTCTTCGTTCCACTGATGGACTTCGGTCACGGTCTCAACGCTGAGCGCGCCGCTTTCTTTGAATTGCTCACGATCTAGAATGGGCTGGTTCACTGCGTGCCTCGAAATCTGTGGTGTAGAGTTTGGTGTTCTGCGCAGGTGCGCGCGGTTGGAATTGGGCGCCAAATGGACGTTTCAAGCGCCACCTTCAAGTTAGTTTCACGATAGCGGCTGAAAGCGCGCCTTGGTCTCATTTCATTCCGTTTGCTCAGTTCCAGCCCGCGCGGTCGAATATCTCGACGGCGGCGCGCTGGTTGATGCCGAGCTTCGCGGCGTTGAGCGTGTCCGATTTAAACGTGCCCAATGCCTCGACGGCTGAGGCCGCCTCAACGCCTTTGACAGCGGGATATTCGCTGTTGCCGTTGGCGAAATATTTCTGCGCGGCTTCCTCGGTCAGATATTCGATGAAGCGGATCGCGTTTTCGCGGTTCGGTGCGGTTTTGACAACGCCCACTCCGCTCAAATTGATATGCGTGCCGGTCGTTTCCTGATTGGGGAAAATGATGCCGATCTTGTCGAGCAAGTCCGCTTTTTCCGGATCATTGGCATAGCGCGCGAGGTAATAGGTGTTGACCACAGAGACCCCGCATTCGCCGCTGGCGACGGCTTCGATATTGGCGGTGTCATTGCCTTGCGGATCGCGCTTGAAATTGGCGACCACACCCTTGGCCCAGCTTTCGGCGGCGGCGGCGTCTTTGTTGGCGATAATGCTGGAAAGCAGCGAGATGTTGTAGATGTTGGAGGACGAGCGCATGCAAATCTCGCCTTTCAGCGAGGGGTCCGCGAGGTCGGCATAGGTTGCCAATCCCTCGGGCGCGCCGGCTTCCTTGTTATAGATGATGATGCGCGCGCGGGTCGAAACACCGAACCACAGCCCGTCGGGGTGGCGCAGATTTTCGGGCAGACGTTCGGTCAGCACATCGGACTCAACCGGTGACAGAATGCCCGCTTCCTCGGCGCGCCAGAGCCTTCCGGCATCGACCGTGATCAGCAAGTCGGCCAGCGAGTATTCGCCTTCGCTTTCGATCCGCTCGATCAGCGCATCGGCCCCCGCTTCCAGACGGTTGACCTTGATCCCGGTTGCCTTGGTGAAATCGGTGTAGAGCGCCAAATCGGTGTCGTAATGGCGCGAGGAATAGATGTTGAGCTCGCCGGTGATCTCGACGCCCTCGAGCGGGTCTTTCTTCTCCTCTTCGGTCCCCGAACAGGCAGCAAGAGTGAGCGCAAGCGCGCCTGCAAAGATGCGGAAATTCATGGGGAGCCTCTCGATTCTCAGTTGCGAATGATTTGCAATATTATGTCTGTTCGCGCAAGCCCTAATCGCGCGCAAATGCCCGCACGCTGCCTGCGCGCGGTGACACGCTGTAGCGCGCATTGGCATCGACTGCGTCCTCGGTCTCAACCGTCAATTCCTGCCCGCTCGCATCGGTCAACAGCACCCGTGTGGCAGAGCCAATCGGGTGAACATCGCGCACCGCGAGGCCCTGATCGTCTGCAACAAGCTCTAGTTCACCAGCGTGGACAAGCAGGTCGAGAGCGCCCGCATCGGGCGGATCGGCCTGCACGCAGTCCGCCGACCAGACACCGAAAGCCGTCTCCAGCCCCGCTTCGGTGCGCGTGGCCTCAACAATCTGCGCGCCGCCGAATATCGCTCCGACCGAAGCGGTGGCGGGGCGGTCGTGCAGCTCTTGCGGAGTGCCGAATTGCACAATCCGCCCGCCTTCCATCACCGCGATCCGGTCGCCGATATCGAGCGCTTCTTCGGGATCGTGAGTCACCAGAACCACCGTCGCGCCGCGCTCGCGCAGCAATCTGCGGCAATCGCGGCGCAGCTTGCGGCGCAGCACAATGTCAACGCTGGCAAAGGGCTCGTCCATCAACAGGACTTGCGGATCGGGCGCCATCGCGCGGGCCAGAGCAGCGCGTTGCTGCTGACCGCCGGAAAGTTCATGCGGGAATCGCGCGCCGAGGCCGGCCAACCCGACCTGATTGAGCATCGCCTCTGCCTTCCCCCGCTGATCACGCGGCAGCCCGAACGCGACATTCTTCGCAATCGTCATATGCGGAAACAGCGCGCCGTCCTGAAACACCAGCCCCACGGGGCGCGCTTCGGGTGGCGGGTTGGTCGCGCTGTCAGCCAGCACTTCGCCGCCGACCAGCACGCTGCCCTCTTGCACGCCCAGCAATCCCGCCGCGAGGTTGAGCAAGGTTGACTTCCCGCAACCCGACGCGCCAAGCAGGCAAGTGATCTCCCCTTCCGGCGCGGTGAAGCTGATTGCTTCCAAAGCGCGGGTCTGACCGTAAGCATGGGCAATATGGCGAAATTCGAGGCTCAAATGGCTATTCCGGGCCGTAAAGGATGAGCCGCCTTAGGCAATTCGATGCATCGGGCGCAAGCGA
>JBCCOF010000121.1:0-7505 GCA_039025455.1 Pseudomonadota bacterium
CTGATCGCGGCACTGGTTGCGCTGCCCTATCTTTGGCTGGTGATGCCCCGCCTGCTGGGCGATAACACGGTGGACGATGAATTCGCGCCGCGCATGTTCCACACCCGCTTGCGCGCTGGCCCGACCAGTGTGCTCTATGGCGAGGACATGTCGGTTATCCGCGACAAGCTGCCCAAGAGCATCACGGTTCACAATGAATTTGAAGGGCCGTTGCAACCCAACAAGCGTCTTCATATCTCCGGCACACACGAAGCGCTTGAAGATGCCACGCGCGTTCTCAAGGGCGAGTTGGCCCCGAGCTGGGTGCTGGATCGCATACGCCGTACCGCTGCGTCAGAGCGGCAAGACATCGTTGTGGTCGAGATGACCGTGACTGCGGATTCGCGCCTGCTCACCCGCACGCTGCCCACCTCGGGTATCGCAGACCTGTATGGTGTGGCTGTGCTTGGTATCCATCGCCCGGACCGGATGCTGGGCGAGAAAGATCAATATTCCGAAGTCGGCGACCTGCGCATTGCGGAAGGCGATGTGATGCTGGTCATGGGCATTGACGAAGATCTCCAGAACTTCGCCCGCAGCGACAGCCTGTTGCTGCTCGAGGGCGCTCGCGAACTGCCGCGCCGGTCGAAGGCGATCCTTGCGGCGGCCATCATGTTTGGGTCCGTCGGTTTAGCGTCATTCGGGCTGTTGCCGATTGCTATTTCGGCGCTTGCGGGCGCGATCTTAATGTTCGTGACCGGCTGCGTGAAATTTGACCGGGTCGGCCGTGCGCTTTCCGCAAAGGTTATCGTGCTGGTCGCAGCCAGCATCGCGATTGGCCGGATTGTGCTTGAAAGCGGGGCGGCTGCGTGGCTGGGCGAGGTGTTGTCGCTGGGGCTTGGGTTTTTGCCACCTGCGCTCGTTCTGGCGGCCATCATGGCGTTCGTTACCTTGCTGACGAACTTTGCCTCCAACGCGACAGCGGCAACCGTGGGCACGCCGATTGCGTTCAATATCGCGCAGCAATTGGGCCTGCCTGCCGAGCCACTGATCCTCGCGGTGCTGTTCGGCTGCAACCTGTGTTACGCCACGCCGATTGCCTATCAGACCAATATGCTAATCATGTCAGAGGGCAGCTACGAGTTTAAGGACTATATCCGCACCGGCGTTCCCTTGGTGGTGCTGATGGTGACTGCGCTATCGATCCTGCTGGTGCTTTTCTACAAGTTGTAGCTGCGGCATTTGCCCGTACTTCGGGCGCAGCACATAAAATAACGGCCGCCAAAACGCTGGCTTACAGCGTTCCGACGGCCGTTTTCTCCTCCCCAGGAGAACTGGTGAGATGCCGAATTCTCGGCCTATATCAGGGTGAAGGTACGTAGGTGCCCAGCCGGTGATGCAGCGCGTTGATCTTGGCGAGTTCATCGCGGTCTTCGGTGTTGCGCGCATGGCTTTCAAGCGCACGGCGCAGCAGCTTCATATCGGCGGTTGAAAGCAGCGCACGGGCGCGGGACGGCTCGGCGCTGGGGGTATCGGTATCGCTCATCGTTTCTCTCCTAGAAGGGACTCTGAGGATGCTAATGGATGGATTGGTCGGTTCCCGCAAGACTGAGTCTTTTCAGCCAATGCGGGAACCTCTTTCCCGGACGGTGAGACCGCGCCTTACGCGGCCTCGAACTGGTCCGATTAGGCGGCTTCGAACTGGTTCATGGTGTTGTCCTTGCCACCCGCTTTCAGAGCGGCTTCACCGGCGAAATATTCCTTGTGGTCATCACCCATGTCGCTGCCCGCCATGTTCTGGTGCTTGACGCAGGCGATGCCCTGACGGATTTCCTCGCGCTGGACGTTCTTGACATAGCCGAGCATTGCTTCGTCGCCGAAATATTCCTTGGCGAGGTTGTCGGTGCTGAGCGCAGCGGTGTGGTATGTCGGCAGGGTGATGAGGTGGTGGAAGATGCCCGCGCGCTTCGAGGCATCGGCCTGGAAGGTGCGGATTTTCTCGTCGGCTTCGGCAGCCAGTTCGGTCGCGTCGTAGTCCACGCTCATCAGCTTGTCGCGGTCATAAGCGGAGACATCCTTGCCCGCTGCTTCCCAAGCGTCGAACACCTGCTGACGGAAGTTCAGCGTCCAGTTGAAGCTTGGCGAGTTGTTGTAGACGAGCTTGGCATTGGGGACGACTTCGCGCACGCGGTCCACCATCTCGGCGATTTGTTCGACATGCGGCTTCTCGGTTTCGATCCACAACAGGTCGGCGCCGTTCTGAAGCGAAGTGACGCAATCGAGGACAACCCGATCCACACCGGTGCCGGAGCGGAACTGGAACAGGTTGGATGGGAGCCGTTTGGGAGCAAGCAGCTTGCCATCGCGGCTGATAAAGACCTGACCGTTGGTGATGTTAGCCGGGTCCACTTCGTCGGCATCAATGAAGCTGTTGTACTGGTCACCCAGGTCGCCCGGCTCGTTCGAAACCGCGATCTGCTTGGTCAGCCCAGCGCCCAGCGAGTCGGTGCGCGCAACGATGATGCCGTCTTCAACACCCATTTCGAGGAAAGCGTGGCGGCAGGCGCGGATCTTCTGGATGAAGTCTTCGTGCGGAACAGTGACCTTGCCATCCTGGTGGCCGCACTGCTTTTCATCAGAAACCTGATTTTCGATCTGGAGCGCGCAGGCGCCCGCTTCGATCATTTTCTTCGCCAACAGATAGGTCGCCTCGGCATTGCCGAAACCGGCGTCAATATCGGCGATGATCGGAACGACGTGCGTTTCGTAATTGTCGATCTGGTTTTCGAGGTCCTTGGCCTTGAGTTCATCGCCAGCTTCGCGTGCCGCGTCGAGCGCGCGGAACATGCCGCCAAGCTCGCGAGCATCGGCTTGCTTGAGGAAGGTGTAGAGTTCTTCGATCAGCTCGGGAACGCTGGTCTTCTCGTGCATCGACTGATCGGGAAGGGGGCCAAACTCGCTGCGCAGAGCCGCAACCATCCAGCCTGACAGGTAAAGGTAGCGTTGCTTGGTCGAACCGAAGTGCTTCTTGATTGAGATCATCTTCTGCTGCGCGATAAACCCGTGCCAGCAACCCAGCGACTGGGTGTAAGCGGCCGGGTCCGCGTCATAGGCATCCATGTCGGCGCGCATGATACCGGCGGTGTGCTTTGCAATGTCGAGGCCCGTCTTGAAGCGGTTCTGGATCGCCATACGCGCGGCGCTTTCCGGATCAATGGCGGCCCAGCCGGGGCCGTTGCTATCAACGAGGCTGCGCATTTGAGCGATTTGATTTTGATATGTCATGCTGTGTCTCCGATGGAGGTTGGGGAGGGTTCGTGCCCTGAGTGGCATGCTGCGGCGCAGCACAACAGGAAAAGTTACAGACTAATCTGTGCGTATCGGCCGATTATCGGTAATTCTTGTGTAACTCTGTAAAGTTATTTACAAACTTCTCATGGCTGACAATTCTCTTCTCGCTGGTCCCTCGCTGCGCCGCTTGCGCAAGCGCGAAGGTCTCACCCAAGCCGCTATGGCTGCGACGCTTGGCATTTCACCCAGCTATCTCAATCTGATCGAGCGCAACCAGCGCCCTCTTTCAGCGCGCGTTTTGGTGCAGGTGATCGAGCGCTTTGATTTCGATCCCCGTTCGCTGCGGGAAGACGAGGCGATTGGTGGGATCGACGGATTGGCGCGGCGCATGAGCGACAAGCGCTTCGCTGATCTCGGCATTGATCGCGAGGAGCTGCAAGAATTCCTCGCCGCCGCCCCGCAAGCTGCTGCCGCCTTTGCACGCCTCTATGACAACTCGCACCCCGATACCGAGCGCGCCGATGATCCGGCGGGAGAGGCGCGGCGCGCGGTCGAGCGATGGCAGAACCATTTCGCTGATCTCGATCATGCCGCTGAGACGCTTTCGGACGAGCTGCGTCTGTCGCGTGGCGATATCAGCGCCGCCTTGATTGAGAGATTGCGCGAAAAGCATCGCCTCACCGTTCGTATCCTGCCTGCTGACGTGGTGCCGGGCCTGGTCCACCGGCTCGATTTACACGCGCGCCAACTGCAGCTTTCCGAAATGCTGGGCGGCGCGGCGCGGCGGTTTCAGATCGCGCGTCAGATTGCTGCCCTTGAGTATCGCGATGCTCTCGACACCCTCGTAGCAGGGGCAAACCTCTCCTCGCCCGAAGCGCGGCAAATCATGCTTGACCATGTCACCGATTACGTCGCGTTTGCGCTGCTCATGCCTTATCGGCGGTTTCTGCGAGCGTGCGAACAGACCAGCTATGACCTGTCGATCCTCGTGCGGCGCTTTACCGTCAGTTTTGACCAATTGGCGCAGCGTCTGACCACCCTCCAGCGTGTAGGAGAGCGGGGATTGCCCTTTTATTGCGCCCATTTTGATCGCGCGGGTTCCATGCTTCAATTCACAGCAGGGGCCAGCGGCGCGGTCTACCCGTTGGAGGGTGTTCGCCGCCCGCAATGGGTGGCCTATGCGACGTTTGAGCGGCGCGGGGCACTGCTTACGCAATCTGTGACTTATGGCGAAGGCGAGGCGTCTCCGCGCCATTGGTTCAATCTGGCCCGCACGATTGAGGATGATGGCGTCGCATTCTATTCGCGGCGTGCGATTGTCCTTGGACTCGAAGCCCGCTTTTCCGAGCAGTTGATCCAGTCGCAGGGAATTTCACTGGGACCGCTCAACGCAAGCGCACCCGAAGGCGCCGCCAATGCTTAGGCTGCAAGCTGAGTTTCACAGACCATTAACCGCGAAACCCCGCAAGAACCGTGGACTTGCGAGAGCCATGTAAAATTTACCGACACTTAAGCTCTCAGGCTTAATGCCACGCTCACTGTATTTGTTACGAGTGAAGCGCCCATTCGATGATCCGCCTGTTCAAGCATTACATCCCGCATGCCGTGCTCATGCTCGGTCTGCTCGATTTCGGGCTGCTGGTTCTGGCGGGCGAACTCGCTTGGCAGGTCCGTGCCGCACAGATCGATATGGACCCCGGCGTGTTTTCGGACCGGTGGATGCCGCTGGTCGGGTCCGCGGCTGTGGTCTGGATGGCGATGGTCGCTGTGGGCGTGTACGGGCCTTATGCGCTGCGCTCGCTCAGGTTTGCGGGTGCGCGATTGCTGGTCGCGATCAGCCTTGGCATCATTGCACTCGCTTTCATCGATTTCGTGCTGCCCGGCCAGACATTCTGGCGCTCCACATTGCTGTATTCGATGGGCTTTGCGTCGCTGGTGCTGGTCGCGGACCGGCTCCTGCTCAACAGCTTTATCGGTTCGTCGGCGTTTCGGCGCCGAGTCATGGTGCTGGGCGCGGGCGACCGGGCGCAGCGCCTGCGCGAACTGGGTTACAAGCAAGAATCCGGCTTTGCCATCGTCTCCTTCATCGCCATGAGCGAGCCGGAGCGTGTCGTCGAAGAGGCTATCGCGCGCGAGGCGATCCACGATCTTGGCCGGTTTGTCGAAAATCTTGGAGTGAGCGAAGTTGTCCTCGCGCTGCAAGAGCGGCGCAATTCGCTGCCGCTTAAAGACCTTTTGCGGATCAAGACCAAAGGCGTGCACGTCAACGATTTCTCCAGCTTTCTGGAGCGCGAAACCGGCAGGGTCGATCTCGACACGGTCAATCCCAGCTGGCTGATTTTCTCTGACGGCTTTTCGAGCGGGCGGGTTCTGTCCAGCGCGTTCAAACGTCTGTTCGACATCACGGCGAGCATCATTCTGCTTTTGCTGACCTTCCCGATCATCGCGGTCTTCGCGGTGATCGTGAAGCTCGACAGCACAGGACCGGCCTTCTTCCGGCAAGAGCGGATCGGGCTGTATGGTGAGCCGTTTCACCTCATCAAGCTGCGATCGATGACCACCGACGCTGAAAAGGACGGCGCCAAATGGGCCGAGGAAAACGATCCGCGCGTCACCCGCGTGGGTCGATTCATCCGCAAGGTGCGGATCGACGAACTGCCGCAGACGTGGAGTGTCCTCATGGGCCATATGAGCTTCGTGGGGCCACGCCCCGAAGTGCCCAAATTCGTCAATGATCTTCAGGAAGAAATCCCGTTCTACGGCGAGCGTCACATGGTCAAGCCGGGGATTACGGGCTGGGCGCAGATCAACTATCCTTATGGCGCGTCGACCGAGGACAGCCGCAAAAAGCTCGAATACGATCTCTATTACGCCAAGAACTACACGCCGTTTCTCGATTTCGTGATCCTGCTCCAGACGGTTCGCGTGATCCTGTGGCCTGAGGGCGCGCGTTGATGCTGGGCCAGGGCGCCTTGGCACCCTATGCGGGCACGATCTGCGCTATCATCGGCGCAGTTCTAAGCGCGGCTGCGGGATTGTGGGTTGCGCGCAATGGCGAGCGGACGCGGCCCGAGCGCATTTCACTCCTTGCTGCGTGCGGCCTGACGGCGGTTTGGTGCGTCCTGATCGCTGCCTTGGGCAGTGCGGAGCCTGCAGTGCATCTGGGCGAAAGCGCGCGAAATCTCGCGCTGATCGCGGTGATCTTTCATCTGTTCAGCGCGGATGGTCGAGACGAGAGCCTGCGATTTACCAAACCGGTTGTGGCAGTGCTGATCCTCGTCGAGCTGTGCCAGCTTGCGCTGCTCATTTTCGACATTCGCTATGGTTCGAATTCAGAACTGGCAGAGCTGTCATTTGAAGTCGCTGCCGTTCTTCGCATGCTTCAGGCAATCGGTGCCTTGGTGCTGCTGCACAACCTTTATGGTGGTGCGGCGATGGCTTCGCGTCATGTCTTGCGCTGGATTGCATTGGGGCTTGCGGGGATTTTTTCCTACGAATTGAACCTCGCAACGATTGCCTATCTGACCAACGAAACACCTCAGGTCTTGGCGACCTTACGCGGCATGTTTGGCGGGATCATGGTTGTGCTGATGGCATTCAGCGCCAATCAGCGCACCGCCGGGCTGCAATTCAGCCCCTCGCGCAAAGTCACGTTCCAGACGCTCTCATTGCTGATCATCGGCAGCTATCTGCTGGTGATGGTGCTTGTCACGCGGTCGCTGGCGCTGATCGGGGGCGACATTGCGCGCACCAGCCAGATCGTGTTTCTCGTGCTGGCGATCATCGCTGCGGTTGCATTTCTTCCGTCGGACCGTGTGCGCGGTTGGCTCCGCGTTACCGCGACGAAGCACCTGTTTCAGCACCGATACGACTATCGCGAGGAATGGCTGCGGTTCAATCGCACCGTGGGTCGGGGCGCGAACACCACATCAAGCTTGCACGAGCGCGCGGTAAAAGCGGTGGCCGATATCACCGACAGCACGGCCGGACTTTTGCTTGTGCCGAACGAAGAGGCGCAGCTTGAATTGTCCGCCCGCTGGAACTGGGCGACTTTAGAGGTGCCGGCCGTCGCCGCCGAATATGAACTCTCCGCCTTGCTCGAACAGCACAGTCTGGTCGTTGATCTCGATGAAGTGCGCAGCGGCATCAACCATCATGGCGAAGTGACGCATATTCCCGAATGGCTGTTCGAGGCCGAGGATGTTTGGGCACTTGTCCCGTTGATCCATTTCGAC
>JBCCOF010000122.1:0-7499 GCA_039025455.1 Pseudomonadota bacterium
CCACGCCGGTTCTCCGAGAAGGTCCGCAGGGATGAAAGTCTCGCGCATGTCCGTCTGTCGCCGAAGTAGAGTCGCCTTCTTGGCGAGTTCAATAGCGTTTCTTTCAATCTTCGCCGCAGCAGACGGCCAACGAAAACTGCTCTGCTGGCCTATCGAGTTCCACTGCTGATCGATCGCGTCCGCCAAACGGATGAGCGAGCCCCCCAGATCGCGCATATCTGTTGCTGACCATTCGCGTTCAAATTGCTCGAGCGCAGCTTGCTTTCGCTGGCTCGATGATTGGCGCTGATCTGAATCGTCTGATTGGACCGATATCGGCTCGTCGATCAGATACTGCGAAGGATCATCAGATTCTGCGATGCCCCCTAAGATAATGCCGTCGTGCGTATCACCCCAGCTCTCAACAAGGTTCAAAAAGTCGTCGACCGCATCATCATTGGCTTGGAGCATCAGGCTGGCTGACCGAACAATTCCATTCACGACCCGATTGGATACGCCAACCTTAGCTTCAATCGATTCGACCGTTTCTCTCTCCGCCAATAGTTTGAACATTCGCTCGCGCTTCAAAGATAGTGCTCGCGCATTCGTTGGCGTTCCGCCTCTATTTTCCGACATCTTGCCCCCGAGCTTCGAAGCGGTCGATCCGCCGCAATTTTTGACTGATACATTATTTGCATTCATAAAAAACAAAGTTTCAGTTTTGCGCAGCCTTTATTTTATCTTATCAATGAGTATCAGACATTACTCAGATCTTGCAAATCTAAAAGATAGCACCGGCACCTTTTCGCCGACAAAGGGTAAATTGGTCACGTTTCCGATTTATCGCAAAGCCGCCTGAGACTCATCTGGCGTTTCGCCATGAAAATCCCTATGTGACGCCCAGCTAAGAAGCCAAAACAGGAGAACACACATAGCCCGTCCACCACGTCGCTCTATGCAGCCGCCACGGAAAAGCGGCCCGCGTTACGACCAGTTTATCGAATCCCCCAAGGTCCGCGTTATCGATGATGAAGGCGAGAACCTTGGTGTCATGTTCACCCGCGAAGCGACCGAGCAAGCCAATGAAAAGGGCCTGAACCTCGTCGAAGTGTCCCCCAATGCGGACCCGCCGGTTTGCAAGTTCCTTGATGTCGGCAAATACCGCTACGAAGCCCAGAAAAAGGCGAATGCGGCGCGCAAGACGCAGAAAACGCAGGACATCAAAGAAGTCAAAATGCGACCCAACATCGACACGCATGATTATGACGTGAAGATGCGCAACGTGAACAAGTTCATCGAAAACGGCGACAAGGTGAAGGTCACCCTGCGTTTTCGCGGGCGTGAAATGGCGCACCAGCATCTCGGCATGGACCTGCTCAAGAAAGTGCAGACTGATGTTGAAGAGATCGCCAAGGTCGAGGCGTTTCCCCGTCTCGAAGGACGCCAAATGCTGATGGTGCTGTCACCGAAATAGGTTTTGACCGGCGCCAAAAGCGGACTGAAACGGCAAAAGAGGCGCGGCTGCAAGGTCGCGCCTCTTTCGTTTGGATCATTTGGCGACGCCAGTCGGACAGACGCAAAGCACGCAATCAGCATCGACGAACAACGTGGCGAATTCGATGAAGATTATAATGAAACCGATTAGGGACCCCATGCGTTCGCAAATTGAGTTATAACGGTCTGACGCGGCGGAGCTTTGTTGTTCACCCTTTGCAATCCCCTTTTTGCAAACCCCTTTTTTGCAAACAGGGCCCGCCGCGCTAAATGTGTTGCCGAGCGACACGATTGCAGATGTCCGCGCAAGCGGTGAAAAGATTGAGAGAGGACCATGACGTTGACGAAGTTTGCCCCCCGCTGCGCCGCTCATGCGCTTTCTGCTTCAGTCGCCCTTTCGTTTGGTGCCAGCGCTCTGGTTATGGCTGCCCCCGCCGCCGCTCAGACCAGCAGCGCTCTTGATGCCGCATTCGAGACATTTGTGCCGGGCACCAACCCGAACACCAACAAGATCGATTATTCGATCTGGGACGAGGCGATGCGCAACCTCGTGTTGTCGATGGGTCCTTCGATGCGTGACACCGCTGGCCCACCGGCACGGATTCTGAACACGCGCCGCCAGTTTGGCCCCGTTTCGCGTTACCGGCTTGAAGGCTCGCTGATGACCTTCGCCTTCCTCAACACCGACGTTATTTCGAGCTTTGGCGAATATCGCCGCGATCTCGAAGCGACCGCCACAAAGGTCGATATTCAGGCGCTCTCGCGCAACGAACAGCTCGCCTACTGGATCAACCTGCACAATGTGGCGCTGGTTGAAAAGCTCTCGGAAAACTGGCCTCTGCGCCAGCCGCGCTCGCTCGAGATCAACGATGTGCCGCTGGATGATGCCAAGTTCATCACTGTCGAGGGCGTATCGCTCAGCCTGCGCGATATCCGCGAGAATATCGTCTACAAGAATTGGAAGAACCCGAAGGTCATCTACGGCTTCTGGCGCGGCGAAATTGGCGGCCCAGCGCTGCAACGCTCGGCTTTCAATGCCGACAATGTGAGCCAGCTGCTTGATCGCAGCGCGCGCGAATTCGTCAATTCGCTGCGTGGCACGCAGAAGTTCGGCAGCAAGCTCATGGTGTCGACGCTCTATGCCGAAACCGCCGAGTTCTTCTTCCCCGATCTTGAGAGCGACGTGCGCGCGCACATTGCCCAATATGCCAATGCCGACGTTCAGGATATTCTTGCAAACACGAGCAAGTTCGACGCCTCTATCCGCGAATACGACATTGCCGATATCTCGGGCGGCGCGCGCGAAATGCAGATCTACAACAATTCCGGAAGCGGTCGCGTTCCGCCTGCCATGGCGCAATTGCTGGCTCAGCGTGAGCGCAAGTTTGAGCTGATGATCCGTCGCGGTGTGCGCACCGGCACGGTCACATTCAGCAACATCACGCTGCCGGGCGATGACGACGACGACGGGCAGGTCGAGTAACCCCGCCCTTTGGACCATTAACGTTCATGTCTTAAAGCAGCGGGCACATCACCCGCTGCCCAAGGGCCATTTGCGAAGCCCCAACTTGAAAATCCGAATAAAATATTGATAGTCCAAAAGGATCAATGAAGCTGCTGTTGGTTCGCGCCAGCCGGCTCTGAATTCCTTTTGGAGTGGTTCGATGACTTGGATTGTTGCTCGCAAGCGTGTTCTGTTCGCTTCGGTCGGTGCCTTTATTGCCGCGAGTGCTGGCTCTGCGCTGGCGGAGAGCGCCGCCGTGCCAACCGATATGGCGCGCTCGGCGAAAACGCAGTCCGATGACCGGAACGCGAAGCCGCCGCTGGCAATTGTCCAAGGGAACAAGTTCGATGTGTTCGCCCCGGGTGCGGACCCGATCGAGCACACGATCGACTATTCGATTTGGGACCATGCTCTAAGCCAGACAGTCATTTCGATGGGCCCATCGATCCGCAAGTCGATTGGCCGGTCCGAGCCAACGACTGGGACTCGGCGAAGATACGGAGTGGAATCACGCTATCGGCTCGAAGGGTCGATGATGATGTTCAGCTTCTTCGACAAGGATGTAATCGACAGTTTCGGCGAATATCGCCGCGACCTCGAAGCGACCGCCGATCTGGTCGATATTCAGTCGCTCTCGCGCAATGAACAGCTCGCTTACTGGTTCAACCTGCACAATGTCGCGATGGTGGAGCAGATCGCGAGCAACTGGCCCATGCGACAGCCGCGCAAGTTCAAAATTGATGGCGTGCTGCTCGACGATGTGAAGTTCATCACAGTCAAAGGCGTGAAGCTGAGCCTGCGCGATATCCGCGAGGAAATTGTCTTCAAACACTGGAAAGACCCGAAGGTCATTTACGGCTTTTGGCGCGGCGAGATTGGCGGACCGGCGCTTCAACGCGATGCCTATAACGCGCGCAATGTCTCGGGCGTGCTTGATCGCGCGGCTCAGGAATTCGTCAATTCACTGCGGGGCACTCAGAAACGCGGCGACCGCTTGGATGTGTCGGAAATCTACGCCGAGGCCGCGCCATTTTTCTTCAGCGATTTCGAAACCGACATCCGCTCCCACATCGAGAAATATGCCGGAGAGGATGTGCTCGGCATTATGGCCAAAACCACCCGAACCACTGCCGGGATACGTGAATATGATATCGCGGATCTGGCGGGCGGGGCGCGCGAGCCGAGCTACACCAATCTTGTCGATGCCAACACTGGCCAGCCAATCAGTTTCCGCATCCCGACACAGATGGCCTCGTTGCTGCGCCTGCGCACACGCAAGTTTGAATGGATGGTACGCAACGGCATTCCAACCGGTACGGTGACATTCTCAAATCTCGATTTGCCGGGTCAGGAAACCAGCAAAGAGCAGGTTGATTAGCAATCCCATTCGGGAACGCGCGCAGCTTTCCTTTGTTAATTCTGAGTCCAGATGTGATTTTATATCACTATGCTTGGACGGGTCATTCAAGGTGGGATGAATAGAATGAAAACCGTTTTCACAAGTGCCGTCACCCTCGCCCTGATCGCAGGCACCGGCCTCACCGCGCCGCTTGCCGCCAAGGGCAGCGATTCTGCAACGACCCTTCAGTCGAGCAGCACCCAGCGCTCCGGTACGGATGCCTTTGCGCGGTTCACGCCAGCGGCCGACCGCAAGAACCACCGGATCGACTACACTCATTGGGACGAAGCGCTCGAATGGTTCGTCATCCCCATGGGCCCCTCGATCCGCGAAGCGCCCGCAACCGTTACCCCGGAACTTGGCACTCGCATCGTCTACGGCCACCGCTCGCGCTATCGACTCGAAGGCAATCGGGTGGCGTTCTCGTTCCTCAATGGCGATATCAAAACCGCTCTGACCGAATACCGGCAGGACCTAGAAAGGGTCGGCAGTCAGCTCGACATCGCCCGCCTGCCGCGCAACGAACAGCTCGCCTTCTGGATCAACCTGCACAATGTCGCGGTCATCGAAGCGCTGGCCAACGAATATCCGATGCGTCAGCCCTCGAAGCGCGAGTTCGGCTCCAACAACGCCACCTTGCAGGACGCCAAGCTGGTCACGATCAGCGGGGTCTCGCTGTCGCCGCGCGATATTCGCGAGAAGATCGTCTATCCCAACTGGAACGACCCGCGCGTTATCTACGCATTCTGGCGCGGCGAGATTGGCGGCCCGTCAATCCAGCGGCTCGCCTATACCGGCGCGAATGTCGGTACATTGCTCTCGCTGAATGCAGAGGAATTCGTCAATTCGCTGCGCGGGGTCGACAGCTATAGCGGTGCGCTGCGCGTCAGCCGCCTCTATGAAGAGGCAAAGCCGTTCTACTTTGCCAATGATGACGAATTGAAAGCGCATTTGCTCAAATTCGCGCGCGACGATGTGAAGGAACTGATCCGCGAGCGCCCCCGTGTCAGATATGCGACCTATGAGCGCGATATTGCCGACATGCTGCTGGGGCGCGGCGATCCGGGACTGACGTTCTCGTGCAACGCCGACAATTCCGGCCTGCCGCTTAGTTCGGGCGCGGGCGATCTTGATCCTGCGGGCACCTGTAAGGACATTCCGGTCATCACAAATCGCGCGGCGCAGCGCCTGATGGTGGAGCGCGCTCAGAAGCTCAACAAGGCCTATCGCCGCGGCATCCGCACCGGCACAGTCACGTTTGACGATCCGGAACTGCGCCCAGGCGCGGCTCCCAAAGAAGTCGAATAGGCTGATCAAAGTACTCTCGCCGTGTCGCCCTCGCCACTAACGACTTGTGGCGGGGCCGCCCGCGCTGTTAGTCATCCGATCCTGATGGTTCGGGAGACACAGACACAATGACAGCGCGTCAGATCGGCCTGATCCTCGGCCCGCTGGTTTTCGCGATCACCGCCCTTACCGCCCCGCCCGCCGGGATGAGCGGTGAGGCGTGGATGGTCGCAGGGCTGGTCATCTGGATGGCGAGCTGGTGGATGACCGAAGCGGTGCCGCTGACCGCGACCGCGCTGCTGCCATTCATCTGGCTGCCTCTGGGCGGGGTGATGACCGCCAAGGAAACCGCGAGCGCTTACTATGCACCGATCCTGTTCCTGCTGCTAGGCGGAGCGTTCCTGGCGCTGGCGATCGAGCGGACGGGCCTGCACAAGCGGCTGAGCCTGGCGATCCTCAAGACCATCGGAACAAGCGGCGGGCAGACGCGGCTGCTGCTCGCCTTCATGGTCTCGGCGGCGTTCCTGTCGATGATCATCTCCAACACCTCGACCACTTTGATTATGATGCCGATGGCGCTGGCTGTTATCTCAGGGGGCGCGGGCGGACCGGAACCAGAAATGGACACAAACGGCCTCGCCGGAGCGCTCCCGATGGGAATCGCCTTTGCGGCGACTATCGGAGGGCTTGGCACCATTGTCGGCTCCCCCACTAATGGCATCGCGGTGCAATTGCTCGACAGTATGATCGGGCTGGAGATCACCTTTGCGCGCTGGATGAGCTTTGGCCTGCCGATTGTCATCGTCAGCATCCCGCTCGCCGCATTCCTTATTTCGCGGGTCCAGCGCGTCGCCGCGCACCCCTTTGATGTGAATGCCGCGCGCAAGGCAATTGACGATGCCGCGCCGTGGTCTTCAGCTGAAAAGCGGCTTGTGCCAATCATCGTGATCGCCTTCCTGCTATGGATGACGCGCCAGTATGTCGCGCCCTATCTGCCCGAAAACAGCTGGACCGACGGCACCATCGCCGTGATCGCCAGCCTCGCGCTGTTCCTGCTCCCCGATGGCACGGGGCGACCGCTGCTGATCTGGGAAGAGGCCGACCGCGCGCCGTGGGGCGTGATTATGATGTTCGGCGGCGGCCTGGCGCTGGCGGCGGGGATGAATGCGAGCGGGTTGGCCGAGTGGCTGGGCGCGGCGCTGCTCCCGCTGGAGACGGTGCCGCTGGTGCTGATGGCGCTGGCGATTGTGGCGATGGTCGTGCTGATCACGGAATTCGCCAGCAATGTGGCCACCGCCAGCGCGATCATCCCTGTGGTGGCCAGCCTTGCCGCCGCTCTGGGCCTTGGCGAAGACGCGATCCTGATCGCGATGCCGGCAGCGCTCGCGGCAAGCTGGGGCTTTATCCTGCCCGCCGGAACCGGGCCGAACGCGATTGCATGGGCGACCGGACGGATACGCATCGGCAGCCTGATCCGCGCCGGATTGCTGCTCGACCTGTTCGGGATTGCGCTGATGGTGGGAATGGTCTGGGGGATTGCCGCGCTGGGTTAACCGCCCGATCCATAGCCCGGCAAAGCGAGGACAACACATGACACTCAAAGCCATATTGCTCTTGAACGCCCTCTGGTTCGGCATGGGCTTCGTCGCCTTTTATCTGCGGCGCGATGTGTTTGCGAAAGTGGTGGTCCCCGTCAAAGAGGATCGCGACAACACAGCCTATCTCGCGGTGGTCGAAAGCGGGCGGTTTATGGGTGGGTTCAACATCGCCTTGTGCGCACTCAATATCCTGCTGCTGTTTAACATCGGCGCATTTGATCGCGACAGCCAATGGGCG
>JBCCOF010000123.1:0-7499 GCA_039025455.1 Pseudomonadota bacterium
CCGCAATTGAAAGAGCAGCCGGTGCGATACTGGCCGCATTCCAACGACGGAGTTGCAGTGATGAGCGCATTTCCAATCAATTCTTCACCCCGGCGGGCAGGCCTGGTCGCGGCTGTTCTGGCGATGGTAGCTGCGCCTGCATCGGCAGACGTCAAGGCCGGCGTTGATGCGTGGAGCGATGGCGATTTCAATCGAGCCGTCACCGAATGGCAATTGCCCGCTCAACAAGGTGACGCCGACGCGATCTTTAATCTCGCGCAGGCTTACCGTTTGGGCCGCGGCGTTCCGACAGATATTAATCGGGCGAGCGAGCTATACGCTCAGGCCGCGAGCAAGGGCCATGTGAAAGCCGCCGATAATTATGGGCTATTGCTGTTCCAGCGCGGCGAACAGCGCAAAGCCATGCCGCTGATCAAAGCCGCCGCCGAACGCGGCGATCCGCGGGCGCAATATGTGTTGGGTCTTTCGCACTTCAACGCAGACTACGCCGCGAAGGATTGGGTGCGCGCCTATGCCTTGATGACGCTGTCACAGTCTTCTGGTCTGCCACAGGCTCAAAGCGCGCTGAAGCAGATGGACAAGTTCATTCCGCTTGAGCAGCGCCAGCTTTCGCAGGACGTTGCCCGCGCGATAGAGACCAAAGCGAACAAACTGCGCGCAGCCGAATTGGCGGCGGTGGATCTTCGCCAGCGTTCGGGCACTCCGGCGCAGTCCAGCCCGGTTCGCGCCGCGCCAGCGCCTGCTTATACACCTGTGCCGAAACCCGTTCAGACGGCACCGCGTCCCGTGCAAGCTTCGGCAGCGCCAGCGCGCATTGCCCGCCCCGTTGTCAAATCCGGCCAGTGGAAAGTTCAGCTCGGTGCCTTTGGTGTCCGCGCAAACGCTGACCGGCTCTGGAACAAGCTCTCGGGCAAAAGCGCTCTTGCAGGCACGACCAAAGTCCTCGTCCCGGCGGGCAAAGTGACCCGGCTTCAGGCGAAAGGCTTTAACAGCCGGGCAGAAGCGCAAAAGGCCTGCAACACGCTCAAGAGCCAGGGGCAGGGCTGCATCGTCGCCAAGCCATAAGGTCGCTCTGGTCCAGCCAGCCACTTCACATCAGGCAGAGCGCTGCTAGAACTCTCACGTCGCGAAGGGCGGCGAGGGGGATCTTGAATGAGCACTGCAGAAACGGCCGACGAACCGGCTGATCAAGCAACCGGTGCAGTTGTTCCGGTCAAGGCAAACGAGCGCATCGGTAGCCTCGATTTCATTCGCGGCATCGCGGTGATGGGCATTTTGGCAGCGAATATCATTGCATTTGGTCAGCCATTTGCGGCTTACACCTATCCGGATGCCTTCCTTGTCGATGATGGCGATCCGGGCGGCTGGATGTGGATTGCCCAATTTGTCGTGATCGACGGCAAGATGCGCGGATTGTTCACACTGCTCTTTGGCGCGGGGCTGATCCTTTTTCTCGAAAAAAGCGAGGCGAAGGGAGCGAGCGGATGGCTGCAACCGCGCAGGCTGTTCTGGCTTGGCATGTTCGGGCTGTTCCACTTCTTCTTCATCTGGGCCGGAGACATCCTGTTTCTCTACGCCGCGATGGGCCTGTTGGTGCTGCTTGCGGCCAGGCTGAGGCCGCGCAACCTTTTCATTCTTGGCGGAATAGGACTGTTCTTGGGGTCCCTGTTCTTCGCTGGGTCGCTCAGCTTTTCCTATCTGGCGGTCGACACCGAACTCGGTGAAAAACCGGTCTTTGCCGAGGCGCGCACGCAATCGCTGGCTGCGAAAAATGACACACTTTCGGAATTGGAGGATGAGAAAGAACTGATCCTTAGCGGTGACTACCCCGCATTTGTCGCCAACAGCTTCGCCGAAAATTCCAAACTCCTCGCATTCAACATATTCATCGGTCTGTTTGAGACCGCGCCGCTGATGATGATCGGGATGGC
This sequence comes from Pseudomonadota bacterium, assembly GCA_039025455.1. Taxonomy (GTDB): domain Bacteria; phylum Pseudomonadota; class Alphaproteobacteria; order Sphingomonadales; family Sphingomonadaceae; genus Erythrobacter. Next base: position 1,932 of record JBCCOF010000123.1, read on the forward strand.
TTTCTACAAAATAGGCCTGTTTGAAGGGCGTCTGAATCAGCGAAAGCAGCGAATATGGGGCTGGGTCGGTTTGGTGGTCGGCGGAGCGATATCGCTGGCGCTTGCGCTTTTCGTGAAAGAGGGCGGCTTTACCTATTTCGGGACAAAGGTAGCCCTTATGGGTTATTCGACCTTTCCGCGGTTCATCATGGTTTTCGGCATGGCGGCTCTGCTTGGCTCTTATGGCATGCATGCGCGCGGTTGGCTGGGTGAGCGGGTGTCGGCTGCGGGCCGCGCGGCGTTCACCAATTACCTCGGAACATCGGTGGTGATGATGATCGTCTTTCATGGATGGGGGCTTGGCCTGTTTGGCCAGTTGAACCGGCCCGAGCTCTATCTTGTCACTCTTTTGACCTGCGCACTGATGTTGGCATGGTCAAAGCCGTGGCTTGATCGGTACCGTTATGGCCCGCTCGAGTGGCTTTGGCGCTGCCTTTCCTATGGAAAACTGTTTCCCAACAAACGCTAAGCGCCCGGCTTGAGATAAGCTGTACCGCAAATGGCGCAATTACCCTTGCTATTGCGAGTGGTTTGCATAGATAAGACATGCAACTGACTCGCAGGAGTAACTCCAAGCGCCATGTATATCTGCATCTGCAACGCAATCAGGGAAGCTGACCTGCGCAAGGCTGCGCTGGGCTGCGATGGCGATGCAGTGGCGACCTATGCGACTTTGGGCAAACGCCCCAATTGCGGCCAATGCCTTGGCAACGCAGATAAAATTATTGATCAGGAACGCGAGCTCGCTTCTTGCGAAAATCTCGCATTATGAATTAGCGAGCCGCAACTGCGAATGGCTCTCAAGTAACTGATTTACAAAGAAATTTTTTTCTAATTCTCTTGCGACTTGCGGGAACCCTCGCCATATCCTGCGCGTAACCGGACTGTTGCGGGCGCAGAGGCGCGCGCCATACCAAAAGGGAATTACCGCCATGAAGGGCGACGAAAAAGTTATCGAATATCTCAACAAGGCGCTCACCAACGAGCTGACCGCGATCAACCAGTATTGGCTGCATTATCGCGTGCTCGACGATTGGGGGCTGAGCAAACTCGCCGCCTACGAGCGCAAAGAATCGATCGAGGAAATGGAGCACGCCGACAAACTGGCCGAGCGTGTGCTTTTTCTGAATGCGCTGCCGAACTTTCAGGCGATCCACAATCTGCGCGTGGGCGAAACGGTCGAGGAGATCCTCAAAGCGGACATGGCGCTTGAAGAAGACGCCATCCCGCTGCTGCGCGATGCGGTCGAACATTGCGAGAAGGTGCGCGACTACGTCAGCCGCGACCTGTTCGCCTATATCCTCGACAACGAGGAAGAGCATGTCGACTTTCTTGAAACCCAGTTCGACATGATCGAACGCATGGGTCTTGAAAACTACGTGCAGCTGCAAAGTCAGGCTGCGGGTGAGGGCAAGTAAGCCTTAATCCCCGACTTCAAATTCTTCCGCAAACTCTTCGAGTAGCGGAGATCGCGCTTTCTCAATCCGCTCGGCGCTTTCGGACGCCGGGCGGATTGTGAGCGTTTGGACTTGGGAATTCATAAGAACGTATGGCTCTCCCTTGCGGGTGTACCCTTTGAAGGAAAGGGTGCCGTCCTCTTGCGCGCTGTAGACGATGCAGACTTCCAGCTTCGATGCCTGAGGGGCAATCGCAACAAACATTCCGATCCCGCCATAATCGCCTATCGACCATTCGCTCGCGCTGATTCTGGAATGAACCGTCACACCGAACTCCGGCCGGTAGCATGCAGCGTTGCCGATCAGGTCAATTCCCGAGAGCACTTCAAGCCACATATCTTCTGTAACCCGAACGACGATGGTTTCGCGCAGGGGAGCCTGCTCTGCTTCGATCAGCGTGTATGAGAACAGCCCGTCGGGCATGGTTGCCGATGCGACCCCGAATTGCTGGACCACACCGAAGGCCTCATCCTCCTGAACAAGGATGCTGCCTGACAATCCGCCTTCGCGCGCAGCGAAAAACTCGGACAGATTGATGCCGCCCTCAGACCAACCCTCTTTCGGTTCGCCCACCTCGAACGTTTCCGCTTCCAACTCTTCAGCGAGGCTCGCGAGGTCTGGCTCCTGGAGCAACAACTTGATCCTTTCAGCCACTTCGGCGCTGCTGATGTCGGCTGCCTCCTCGGGTGCTGGGTCGGCAATCGGCGCAGGTTCATCCCCCTGTGCAGCAAGTTGAGCCGGGGCGAGCAACACCAGCGGTGTGAGAACCAGCAAGCCGAGGCGCTTCTTCATCTCTACGTCCTCTCGGGATGTTCGCTGCCGCGCGCGGCCAGCAGGGATTCACGGAAAAAGAAGCCGAGCGCGATGATCAGGCAGATTACCGTCGCGACCCACAACACCGCGATCAGTGTGCCGATCTTGGCGGTGATATAGGTTGATACAAACAACAGCGCGATCAGCACGCTGATGATAACAGCCGCTCCGGTTGAAAACATGATTGCACGCCGGGCCAGCGATTGGCGTGCACGCAGCCGCCTGATCTCGTGCTCTTGCCGCTCCGAAGGCCCGTCATCCATCAGCGCGTCAAGCCGCTCAATCCGGCCTGCAATCCAGATGAGCCGCGTCATCATGACATTCATGATCGAACCAATGCCGACCAGCAGAAAGACCGGAGCAAGGCTAAGCTGAAGCGATTGCAGCACCCCCGGCGTGCTGGCGGTGCGTTCCAGAAGGTCGGGGGCGATCGCCGAAGCGAGCAGTTCGAGCATCATGTCTTGCCATCCCCGCCGCTGTAATTGCCGCCACCGCCGCGATTGGCGTTGTACGGGTTCTTGGGGCTTTTCAGCGTGACGCGCACCGGCACCGCCTCAAAGCCCAGCTTCGCGCGGATGCCGTTCACCAGATAGCGCTCATAGCTCTTGGGCAGATCGTCGAGCCGCGTGCCGAAGATCACGAAGCGGGGCGGGCGCGTGCCGGCCTGCGTGATATAGCGCAGCTTGATCCGGCGTCCCCCCGGCGCAGGCGGAGGGTTGGCTTCGAGCGCATCGTCAAACCAGCGGTTGAGCGCAGCGGTGGGCACGCGCTTTGACCAGCTTTCGCGCAGTTCAAACGCCGCGCCCAGCATGGTGTCGAGACCTTTTCCGGTCTTAGCGCTGACCGCGAAGAGGGGCACCCCGCGCACCTGCGCCAGCCCGTCGTCCAGTGCATTGCGCACGCCGTTGAACAGGCTGCTGGGGTTTTCGGCGATGTCCCACTTGTTGATCGCGATCATCAGCGCGCGGCCCTCTTCCAGAGCGAGGCTGGCGATTTTGAGATCCTGATGCTCTAGGCCGAGCGTCGCATCGAGCAGCAGCACCACAACCTCGGCAAAGTCCACCGCGCGGCGCGCATCGGCGACCGACAGCTTTTCGAGCTTTTCGGTGACATTGCGTTTCTTGCGCATACCGGCGGTGTCGATCAGGCGGATTTGGCGAACGCCGTCGTCATCGCCGTCGGGCTTCGCGCGCGGATCGGTCCATTCCCAATCGACCGCAATCGAATCGCGGGTGATCCCGGCTTCGGGGCCGGTTAGAAGTCGATCCTCGCCCAGAAGGCGGTTGATCAGGGTCGATTTGCCCGCATTGGGTCGCCCGACGATTGCCAGTTTGAGCGGACCGAGCGGCGCGTCCTCGTCATCCTCGTCCTGTTCAGCGGCCAGTTGCGCAGCGGCTTCGGCGGCCTCGGCTTTCTCTCCGATAACCGGCCACAGACCCTGAAACAGGTCAGCGATCCCCTCACCATGTTCCGCCGAAAGCGGCACCGGCTCGCCCAGACCCAGCGAATAGCTTTCGAGCACGCCGGATTCGCCCGCTGCGCCTTCCGCCTTGTTCGCGACCAGAACGACCGGCACCGATTTGCCGTCAGCGCCCGGCTGTTCGCGCAGGAACTGGGCTATTTCTTCATCAAGCGGAGTGATCCCGGCGCGCGCATCGATCACAAACATCGCTGCGTCTGCGCCCTCAAGGCTCACTTCCGTTTGCGCGCGCATCCGGCCCGGCAGGGTGTCGGCGGCCTCGTCCTCCCACCCTGCGGTATCGACCACGGTGAACTCCAGCCCCGCAACCTCCGCATCGCCCAAACGCCGGTCGCGCGTCACGCCCGGCTGATCATCGACCAGCGCGAGTTTCTTGCCAACCAGCCGGTTGAACAAAGTCGATTTGCCGACATTGGGGCGGCCAATGATGATGACCTGAGGTTTTGCGGGCGTTTCCATAATCTGGCTGCCAGTTGGCGGTTGCTGCCCCGAATGGCAAGCGCGCGCTGTGTTCTCGCGCTCTCGGGGCTCAATACTAAACCGCGTATTAACCCTTATCCGATGCCGGGTATCAACCTAACCGCGTCATTAGGGTTGATTATGACTCGTTACCAAAAAGCCATTTTCGCTGCCGCATTTGCCCTTGCCGCATCGCCTGCCGCTCTTGCCGTGCCTGCTACCGCGCAATCGTCCGATTACCTGCAATGCGTGCCCTATGCGCGCCAATTGTCCGGCGTGCAGATTTATGGCAATGCGAACACGTGGTGGGGTCAGGCCAAGGGCCGCTACGCCCGCGGATCGACGCCGCGCAAGGGCGCTGTGATGGTGTTCAAGCCGCATCGCAATATGCGCCTCGGCCATGTGGCCTATGTCAGCGAGGTGGTCGATTCGCGCACCGTGCGGCTGAGCCATTCGAACTGGTCAGAGATCAACGGCCGACGCGGACAGATCGAGCGCAATGTTCCCGCCATCGACGTGTCGCCCAACAACGATTGGAGCGAAGTGCGCGTGTGGTATCACTCAATCCAGGCACCCGGCGGCACGCATTGGCCACTTAACGGCTTCATTTACAACGCAAAAGCGGGCGCGGTGGCGGCAGAGCCAGCCAAACCGGTGATCGCCAGCGGCCCGACGCGCCTGCGTTCGTCGAAGGCCTTCCACGATGCGTTTGCGGGCTTCTGAGCGTTAGTCCTTTTTGGCGATGGGCGGATTGTCGCCCAAATCCTCGTACCACGCCTCGACCGGTCCGGGGAGCTTAAGCAGAAGCGGCTGGCCCTTGCGGTCAACCGTCTTGCCTGCCTGCACCCGCACCCAACCTTCGGAAATCGAATATTCCTCGATATCGGTGCGCACGCGGTCCTTGAACCGGATGCCGACCCCGCGTTTCAGTGCCTCGCCATCGAAATGCTTGCTGCGCGGGTTCACGGCAAGGTGATCGGGCGGCACGTCTGCAGCCGCTGGCGCTGCAGCGGGCGCGGAGGTGTCTGGCGTGGCTTCGGGTGTTGGTTCATCAGTCATGCCCGCGCCTTTAATCAGCGGATGCCAGCGAAACAAGCCAATATAGCGCCGTCGACACAGCCTACGCTTGCCCTTTCGATAAAGCGGCTTTAGAGGCGTCCCGTAATGCGCGCGGGGACCGGTTGGTTTCCCGCGCGGCTTCGTTCGGGCTAGCGGGCGTGGCGGAATTGGTAGACGCGCTGGTTTTAGGTACCAGTATCGCAAGATGTGGGGGTTCGAGTCCCTTCGCCCGCACCAATCCGTCGCGCAGCTGATCCGGCA
>JBCCOF010000124.1:0-7434 GCA_039025455.1 Pseudomonadota bacterium
GCGATGACGCCTGAACAAAAGCCCAATGCGGAGCCTTTGTGACCCGAGAGTTTTTCGATCACCATCCAGGCAAGCGCGCCAGCGGCGGTGGCAACGAAGGTGTTAATCATGGCAAGGCCCGCTGAGCCATCAGCTTCGAGCGCGCTGCCCGCGTTAAAGCCAAACCAGCCGACCCACAAAAGCCCGGTTCCCACCATCGTCAAAGTGAGCGAATGCGGCGGCATGGGCTCCTTGGGATAACCGCGCCGCACACCCACAAGGTAGGCAAGCACAAGCCCGCTCACCCCGGCGTTGATATGGACGACGGTGCCTCCGGCGAAATCCAGCGCGCCGTCTTCAAACAGAAGGCCGCCGCCTGCCCAGACCATATGAGCAATTGGGAAATAGACGATCGTCAGCCAGATCGGCACGAAAGCCATGACGGCTGAGAACTTCATTCGCTCTGCCGTCGCGCCCAGGATAAGGGCCGCAGTGATCGCGGCGAAAGTCATTTGGAAGCTGATGAAGACGTATTTGCTGATAACCTCATCGGTGAACGTTGCAGCAGTGCTCGAGGCATCGGTGCCGATCAGGAAGTAGCTCCCGCCGCTCACAAACAGGCCAAGCGTGCCCTCATACGTCGTATCACCAAAGGCGAGGCTGAAACCCCACATCACCCAGATGATCATTGCCAGCGAAGCTGTGGCGCCAATCTGCGTCATGGCCGAAAGCATGTTTTTCGAACGAGTAAGACCGCCATAGAACAGCGCAAGACCCGGCAGGATCATCAGCATGACGAGCACGGTCGCGGTCATCATCCAGGCATTGTTGCCAGGATTGGGAACCGGCGCGGCGGGCGCTGCCAAGGCCGGGCTTGCGGCAATCAGGGCGGCTGCGGTGAGTACAAGTTTCTTCATCATTTGAGCCCCCCTTCTAAAGCGCGGTTTCGCCGGATTCGCCGGTGCGAATTCGGGTTGCTGATGCGAGATCGAGCACGAATATCTTGCCATCACCGATCGCTTGCGTGTTGGCGGTCTGCTGAATCGTCTCCACGACCTTTTCAACGACATCATCGCTCGCAGCGATCTCCAGCTTCACCTTGGGCAGCATATTCGTCGAATACTCGGCCCCCCGGTAAATCTCTGTCTGGCCCTTTTGGCGGCCAAAGCCTTTGACCTCTGAAACGGTCATCCCAGCGATCCCGATGCTGCCGAGGGCTTCGCGCACCTCGTCCAGCTTGAAGGGTTTGATAATGGCAATGATAAACTTCACGCGGTGCGGCCCCTTGTTTGTTTCTCGGTTTTTGATTGTTGCGCGTTATGCTGCAATGCAGCAAGAATTATGCCACATCAAGGCCAAATAGATTCCGAAGGGGCAAGCTTGAGTCACGCGGATCGAGGGGCCGCCATCGGGTGCCATGCGTGCCTGAATATTAGTCTTTTGCTCACTTTTTGGGCAGCGCATCGCCGGTCATTCGCCCGCAATATAGCGGTCAGTCGGGCGGGTGGGCAGGCCATCTATGCTCGATACACGTGTTGCCATCTTGGCTTCCCATTGAGCAGGATCGCTTTGGCGATGCGCCTTCTTGAGCGTTTCGCGCTCGCCCTCAAGGCTCATGAACGGAACGCCCCAGCCGCACGAGGTTTGCACGCTTTCAACAGCGATATCGAAGATCTGCCGCGTGCCTGGCAGCATAGTAAAATGCTCCGCCAAAGCGTCCCAGCCATTATCCTGCGGAAGCACAGGCCTTCCTTGGCCGTAGATGCGCAGGATCAGAGCGGGCCGCTCAAAATTGCAGAACATGATCGTGATCCGCCCATCGGCAGCCAGGTGCGCATGGGTCTCGTTGCCTGAGCCGCCCAGATCAAGATAGGCCACGCGGTCGGGCGCCAGCACACGGAACGCATCATAGCCCTTGGGGCTGAGATTAATCCTCGCATCGGCAGCTGCGGTCGCTACGAAGAACACCGGCTGCTTCTCAATCATCGCGACATGTTTGTCGGTCAGGGTATCAGTGAAGTCGGCCATATCGAGGTGTCTCCCTTGGCTTAAAGAAAATCGCGCAGCACCTGCATAAATCTATCGAACTGGTCGTGGTGAAGCCAGTGGCCTGCCTTCTCAAACTCGATCACTTCGGCGCTCTTGAAATGGACGAGCCTGCCATCCTTCTCAGGATTGGAGGCCCAGCTGTCCGCGCCATAAAGGAGCAGTGTCGGGCACGAAATCGCGGCCCAAGTCGCCTCAAGGAATTCGTCGGCAACATCCTCGACCTGCCAGACATTGAGATGCGGATCGAACTTCCAGCTGTAGGTGCCATCCTCGTTGCGGTTGACGCCGTGAATGGTGAGATGACGCGCCTGCTCCTCGGTGAGATACGAGTTTTCCTCGATCATCCGAGCAAAAGCGGCCTCGATGCTCTCATATTTGCGCGGGGTGCGCCCGGCGGCCTTGCGCTTCTTCTCGATCCACTCGCGCATGCGCTCGGGATAGGGCGTCGCGCGCTGCTTTTCTTTCCATTCAGGGCTGGGGCCTAAACCTTCGATAGCTACAAGCTTGGTCACCATGTCAGGGAACATCCCCGCATAGCGCAGCGAGACATTGCCGCCCATTGAGTGCGAAACGATGGTCACTGGCCCTCGGCCCAGCTGGTGGACGAGCTGCGCCAGATCATAGACCATGTCGTTCGAATTGTAGTTGCCGTCCGACACCCAATCGCTGTCGCCATGACCGCGGTGATCCATTGCGACCACGTGCCAATCTTTGGAGAGCTGCTCCGCCGCCCAATCCCAGCTGCGCGCATGATCGCGGCCTCCATGGACGAGGATCAGCGGCGGCTTCTCTTGGTTGCCCCAGTCAAAATAGTTGAGGCGCAGGCGCTGCGAGATGAAGGTTTGCGAGTTGGGACCAGATGAGAGTGTCGCTGCATTCATGGCTGTGCCCCATGGCCTGATCGCGGCGGCCTCGCAAGCTTACCTTTCCTTGGTCGCGGAAAAGGTGAGCTCGGGATTCTTTTCGATCTGGTAATTCACGTCCCACGGGCTCTTGGCCATGAAGACGAGATCGCCATCGCGATCCTTGGCGAGATTGGCGCGATTGAAGCTTTCAAATTCGCCTATCGCCTTGGCATCGCCCTTGAGCCAGCGCGCGGTCGCAAATGGCGCCGCCTCAAGCGCTGCCTCAACCTTGTATTCCGCAGATAGCCTGGAGATCAGCACGTCGAGTTGAAGCTGGCCGACCACGCCCACGATGTGCTGCGCACCGATCTCTGGGTAGAAGACTTGGATGACGCCCTCTTCGGAGAGGTCATCAAGCGCCTTGCGAAGCTGCTTGGTCTTGGTCGGATCCTTCAGCTGGACGCGGCGCAGGATTTCCGGTGCGAAGTTCGGAAGGCCCGTAAAGCGCACCTGATCCTTCTCGGACAAAGTATCGCCCACCCTCAGGGTGCCGTGGTTAGGAATCCCGATGATGTCGCCTGCTTCGGCGGTGTCGGCGATCTCGCGGTCCTGCGCGAAGAACAGGATCGGCGAATGGATCGCGATCGGTTTGCCGAGGCCTGAGGGCGTCAGCTTCATGCCTCGTTTGAATGTGCCAGAGACCTGCCGCATGAACGCGATTCGGTCCCGGTGATTGGGGTCCATGTTCGCCTGGACCTTGAAGATAAAGCCGGTGACTTCCGAGGTATCCGGCGTGATCTGCTCTTCGCCAGCGGGCTGCGGGCGCGGCGGTGGCGCGTACTTTGCAATCGCTTCGATCAGTTCGGTGACGCCGAAATTCTTGAGCGCTGAGCCGAAATAGACCGGCGTCAGATCGCCATTGCGATAGGCTTCCAAGTCAAACTCGGGATAGCCGACCTGCGCGAGCTCCGCCTCTTCGGCGTATTCCTCGGGGATCGCCGGGTTCGCCTCGCGCGTCCCGAGGAATTCCTTGGACGGGCCTTCGGGGCGGCTGATCTCGCCGGTCGCAAAGTCGAGAATGCCTTCAAACTGCCCGCCCAGCCCAATGGGCCAGCTTTGCGGGGAGACATCGAGCGCGAGCATATCGGCGACTTCGTCAAGCGTCTCGAACGGATCGCGGCCCTCACGGTCGACCTTGTTGACGAAAGTGATGATCGGCACGCTGCGCAGGCGGCAGACTTCAAAAAGCTTCCGTGTCTGCGGCTCGATGCCCTTGGCCGCATCAATCACCATCACCGCGCTGTCGACGGCGGTGAGCGTGCGATAGGTGTCTTCGGAGAAGTCCTCGTGGCCCGGCGTATCAAGCAGGTTGAAGGTCACTCCCTCCCGCTCGAACGTCATGACCGACGAGGTGACCGAGATGCCGCGCTGTTGCTCGATCTTCATCCAGTCCGAACGCGCGCGCCGCGCCTGTCCGCGCGCCTTGACCTCGCCCGCGAGGTGGATCGCGCCGCCTTGCAGCAGGAGCTTTTCAGTGAGCGTCGTCTTACCCGCATCAGGGTGCGAGATGATCGCGAAGGTGCGTCTGTTGGACATGGCGTTGGCCTTAGCGCTTAGCCGCGCAGGCGCGCTCCCTGTTTAGCAGCAGCTGCGACAATCCCGTCGGCAATCGCCTTCAAGTCCTCGTCCTTGTAGCTCTTCTCACCCGGCTGAAGCGTCACTTCGATGGCGAGCGATTTCATGCCTTCAGGAACGCCCTCACCGGTGAAGACATCAAAGACGCGCGCGCCAACGATATTCGTCTTATCGCTTCCGCGCACAGATTTGAGCAGGTCCTCTGCCGCAAGCTCGGAGGGCACGAGGAAGGCGAAATCGCGCGTGACCGCCTGAAGTGCTGGCGGCGCGAAGACGGGCCGTGCGAACCCAGCATCGCCCTTCGCAGCTTTGCCTTGCGGGATCGCGTCGAGGAACAGTTCAGCCGCAGCCACCGGCCCGCTTATGTCAAACGCTTTGAGCGTTGCAGGATGGAGCATACCAAAGCGCGCGAGCACCTTCTTGGGGCCAAGGCGCAAAGTGGCAGATTGGCCGGGGTGAAACTGACCACCTGAACCATCCACCACCGGGTCCATCACCATCAGCTTGTCCGCCGGGGCGCCCGCAATGCCCAGCAATTCAAGCGAGAGAGCCTTGGCGTCATAGGCGTCATAGCTCGCCGGTTTGCCGTTAAAGAGGCGCTGGTCCCATCCGCGCGAGGCCTTTTCGCCCGCCAGCACGAAGCCAAGCGCCGCGCGCTCATCGCTCATTCCGTCGCTGCCACGCAAGTAACGCCGCCCAAGTTCGAACAGCCGCGAGCCTGCGCCGCCGCGATCTGCGTTGCGTTTGGCGGCCATGATGAGACCGGGCAAAAGCGAGGGGCGCATCACCTTCATGTCTTCGCTGATCGGGTTGGCGAGCGCCCAGAGCTCAGCACCTTCGGGCGCGAAGTGCTCGGCTGCATCGTTTGGCAGGAAGGACCAGGTGATCGCTTCGTGAAGCCCGCTTGCCGCCGCCGCGCGGCGCACGCGGCGCTCCATCATCTGCTGCGGTGTCGCCGTGGGCCTCGCAACGCCTTCGCGGCGCGGAAGAGGGGTGCTTTCGACGGCATCAAGCCCGTGAATACGCACGACCTCTTCGACCAGATCAGCGGACCCTTCGATATCGTGGCGGCGGAGAGGGCAAGTGACCTGCCAATCTGCCGAGACCTCGAAGTCGAGGCTCTCCAAGATACGCTTCTGCTCTTCTACCGGCACCTCAACACCGCCGAGGCGCGCGGTAAGGCCAGTGTCAAAGGGCACCACTTTGGCTTCGCTCGGGGGAGCGCCTGCCTCGACGGTCTCGCTCGCTGTACCGCCCGCAAGTTCCACGATCAGCCCGGTGAGAAGGTCGAGCCCGTCTTCAAGGAAGGCCGGATCAACACCGCGCTCAAACCGCGTGCGCGCGTCTGAAGCAAGGCCAAGCTTGCGCCCGGTCACACCGATGCGCGCCGGATCGAAATAAGCGATCTCAAGGAGGACGTCGGTCGTCTCATCGGCAACGCCCGAATTCTCGCCGCCCATGATGCCGGCGATATCGTGGACTTCGCTATCGTCCGCGATCACGACCATGCTCTCATCAAGCGTGTAGGTCTTCTCGTTGAGCGCGAGCACCTCTTCGCCAGCCTTAGCGCGCCGCGCGATCACAGCGCCGGAGAGCTTGGCTAGGTCATAGGCGTGCGCCGGGCGGCCAAAGGCGAGCATCAGGTAGTTGGTGAGATCAACCAGCAGCGAGATCGGTCGCTGGCCCGCGCTCTTCAGGCGCTGCTGAAGCCAATCAGGCGAGGGCCCATTTGTAACGCCGGTGATGACGCGGCCATAGAAGGCCGGGCAGCCCTCAGGGTCATCGGTGCGGATCTCGACCGGGCATGCGCCCGATGCTTCGAACTTGGGAAACGCAATCGGTTTCAGCGTCCCCAGCCCTGCAGCCGCGAGATCGCGCGCAATGCCATAGACGCCCATGCAATCGGGCCGGTTGGGCGTGATCGCGACATCGATGATGGGTGAGGAGCCCTGATAATCGGCGAAGGAATGGCCGATGCTGGCATCCTCGGGCAACTCGATAATGCCATCGTGATCATCGCCAAGCTCAAGCTCGCGCGCAGAGCACATCATGCCGGTGCTCTCGACCCCGCGGATTGCGGCTTTCCTAAGCTCCATCCCGTTCGACGGCACGACGGCGCCCGGAAGGCCGAGCACGCCCTTCATCCCGGCGCGCGCATTGGGAGCACCGCACACCACTTGAAGCGGTTCGCCGCCATCGCCGGTGTCGACCGTGAGCACCTGAAGCTTGTCGGCATCCGGATGTTTCTCGGCGGTGAGCACCTTCGCGACTTTGAATCCGCTCAGCGTTTCAGCCGGGTCTTCAACGCCTTCCACCTCCAGGCCGATGGCGTTGAGCGCATCAGTGATTTCCTGAAGCGTCGCCTGAGTGTCGAGGTGGTCTTTGAGCCAAGTGAGCGAGAACTTCATGGCCGCGCTCCCACACCGGCAGACAGTGTCGGCTGATCGACCGAGGCAAAGCCATAATGCGAAAGCCAGCGCGGATCGCCATCGAAGAAGGCGCGCAGATCGTTCATGCCGTATTTGAGCATGGCGATGCGGTCGATCCCGAGGCCAAAGGCAAAGCCCTGCCATTCGCTCGGATCGATCCCCGAATTCTGCAGCACCTTTGGGTGCACCATCCCCGACCCGCCCGCTTCGAGCCAGTCATCGCCCTCGCCGAGCACAAGCTTGCCATCCTTCCACGAGCAGCGAAAATCGATCTCCGCCGAGGGCTCGGTGAACGGGAAGTGTGAGGCACGGAACCGCACCTCGACCTTATCAACCTCAAAGAAGGCCGCCGCCATCTCCTCCAGCGTCCACTTCAAATGCGCCATGGAGATGTCCCGGTCGATGGCCAGCCCCTCGATTTGGTGGAACATGGGCGTATGGGTCTGGTCATAGTCAGACCGATAAACACGCCCCGGCGCGATGATGCGGATCGGCGC
>JBCCOF010000125.1:0-7318 GCA_039025455.1 Pseudomonadota bacterium
CTATGAGCGACGACCTCGGCACCTCGCCAGACGACGTGCAGTTCCGCTTCCGCGATGACCCCGTGGCCGACCACGCAACCGTCACCGTCGATGCCTGTTGCGATCAGACCAACGCCACCGCCGTGCGGATCGAACCGGGCGATGATGCGCGCGTGCTGCTCCCGTTCCTTGACCGGCTCGCGCTCGTGGAAGTCAACTTTCCCGCTTACACAGACGGGCGCGGATATTCCGCCGCCCGCATCCTGCGCGAGGCCGGGTATAAAGGCGAATTGCGCGCGGTGGGCGATGTGCTGATCGACCAGCTCAGCCATATGCGCCGCTGCGGCTTTGACGCTTTCGCGCCTGACACCCCGCTCGATGAAGAAGACGCCGCGCGCGCCTTTGCGACGTGGGAAAATGTCTATCAGAGCGCCGCTGACGCGTTGGGCAACCGCCGCCGGACCATTCAGGAATTGCGTCATGAATGAAGTGCGCAAAATCGACCGGCTCGACGCAAGCCCGCGCTTTACCGAGCACGACGCGGTGCGTCTCAATCGCATGTTCCGCGGCAGCACCACACAGGAAATGCTCGAAGGCGTGATCAAGGGCAATCTTGCCGGCGATGTCACCACTGTCTCCAGCTTCGGCGCAGAAAGCATCGTGTTGCTGCACCTGATTGCGCAGGTCGATCCCAATGTGCCGGTGCAGTTTCTGGACACTGGCAAGCACTTTGCAGAGACGATCGCCTATCGTGATGAGGTGGTGGAGCGTCTTGGCCTGACCAATCTGATCAACCTTACACCTGATCCGGCGGATATTGCGGCGAAAGACGATACGGGCCTGCGCTGGTCCTATGATCCCGATGGGTGCTGCGAGATCCGCAAGGTCAAACCGCTCGCCAAAGAGCTGATCAAATATGATGCAAGCTTTACCGGACGCAAAGCGTTCCAGTCGGCGACCCGCGCAAACCTGCCCCGTTTCGAAGTGGACACTTCAGACGAGCAAGGGCGGCTCAAGATCAATCCGCTGATCGATTGGAGCAGCGAGGACATCGCGGCCTATCTCGAAGAACACGACCTGCCGCGCCATCCGCTGGTCGCGCAGGGTTTCCCCTCAATCGGTTGCGAGCCGTGCACCAACAAAGTCGCACCTGGCGAAGACCCGCGCTCGGGCCGCTGGAAGGGTTGGGACAAAACCGAATGCGGCATCCACAAGCCGGGCGAAGAACCGTTCCTTTGATAAGCCTTAGAGCCAACCCTCGGCGCGGTACCAGTCTGCGGTTGCTTTGAACCCCTCTTCGCCGCAGATTTTCGGTGTCCAGACTGTCGCTGGCACCGCACGATCCGAGCGCGCGACCCAATTGGGATGGCACATATAGCCCACCCGGTCGGCGGTCAGCTTGGCCCTGTCCCCGCGCAGCAAGCGGTCTGCGCCCGCCGCCAAGCTCAGCACAGCGGCAGGCAGATGCGGGGCGAACACGGAGCGTTTCCCTACCGCGCGCCCGATGGCCTGTGCCATTTCCTTATGCGCCCAACCGCCCACTCTGCCGTCATCGGGTTCGTAAGTAGTCTTCGCGCTGTGGTGGGTCAGCGCCACCAGCAACTCCGCCAGATCGCTCACGTGGATAATCGAAGTCGCACCGCCCGGAGGCAGCGGCACCACGCCCATCTTCGCCGAGCGAAACAGCTCGAACATATCGACATCGCGCGGGCCATAAACGGCGGGCGGGCGCACCATGGTCCAGTCCAACCCGCTTGCCTCGACCAAAGCCTCGGCCCTCGCCTTGGACGCGCCATATTCGGAAAGGGACGGCTCGCGCGCCGATAGCGACGAGACGAACACCAACCGCTTCACACGGCCAGCTTGAGCCGCCTCGATCACGTTCTGTGTGCCAGTCACGTTCGCGATCTCGAACTCGGCGATATCGGGCGTGTTGGTGAGGCCAGCGATATGAACCACAGCATCCGCACCCTCACACAATTGCGCCAGCGCTTCGGTGTCTTCCAGCGTCCCGCGCACCCACTCCACGCCCTCGCGCGGTGGCTGCTCACGCCGGGTCAGAGCGCAGACCGAATGCCCTTCGGCCAAAGCCGCATCCAGCGTGGCATGGCCGACAAAGCCCGTCGCGCCCGTAATCGCTATTGTTCCCGCGCCGCTCATCCGCGCACCATATGGTCACGATGCACCACCGCCGCGCGCGGGGCGTATCCGAGCCGCGCTTCCTGCTCCCCGCCTTGCAGGCCAAGGATCGCGCGGCATTCATCGGCGCTGTATTCGACCAGCCCCTGCCCCAGCCGCTCGCCTTTCGGCCCGTGCAGGCTGACCAAAGCGCCGCGCGCAAACTCGCCTTCCACATCCGTGAGGCCGGCCGCGAGCAGGCTTGCGCCGTTGCCCAACGCCTCCACACAGCCCGCATCCACGCTCAGCACGCCTTCGGGAGCCAATCGCCCGCCAAGCCACGCCTTACGCGCGTTGTCGCTGCGGACGGGAAGGAAAATCGTGCCCATTCCGCTCTCGCGCAGGCGCGCAATCGGGTGCTCTTGCCGCCCATCCACGATGCCCAGAGCAACACCTGCGCGCTCGGCAATCCGGGCGGCCTGCAATTTCGCCTTCATGCCCCCCGAGCCAAGCCCCGAGGACGATCCATCGCCCGCCATCGCGATCACTTCGGGTGTGACTCCTTCGACCCTTGCGACCAATTCGGCCCCATTCTCGTCCGGCGCGCGGTCATAAAGGCCCGCCACATCGGAGAGCAGCAACACGCCTTGCGCCCCCGCCGCCTGAGCCACACGTGCGGCCAGCCGGTCATTGTCACCAAACCGGATTTCAGCGGTCGCTACGCTGTCATTCTCGTTGACGACCGGCACCGCGCCCGCTTCGATCAAGCGTTCCAACGTCGCCGATGCGTTGAGATAGCGCCGCCGGTCCTCCAGATCATCAAGCGTCACCAGCATCTGCGCGGCGGTCAGGCCGTGCTCGCCAAGCGCCTCGGCCCACAATTGCGCGAGCGCAACCTGTCCGACCGAAGCCGCAGCTTGCGCATCGGCAAGGTTCGCGCGCCCGCCTTTGGGCAGAACGAGCCGCGCCGCACCCAAGGCTATTGCCCCGGAACTCACCATTATGATCTCGACACCAGCCGCGCGCAGCTGCGCCAGATCAGCGACCAGCGAAGCCAGCCAATCCGCGCGCGGGGCGCCGTCTTCGATCAGCAGAGCCGAGCCGACCTTGACCACCAGCCGCCCGCATTGCGCGGGGTCAATCAGAGCTTTCAGATCGGCGACCATTCGCCATCATCTTCGCTTGCGTCTTCGACTTCAGCGGTGTTCGTTTCGGTCGAGGTCCTGTCGGGCAGATAGCCCAGCACCGCATCGAGCAGTGCTTCAATCCCCTCGCCCGTCGCGCCGGAGACGTTGAACACCTTGTCCGCCCCCGCCGCGATCAACTCCTCAGCGAAGGCCTTGCCCAGTTCGTCATCGGCGAGGTCAAGCTTGTTGAGCGCTACGAGGCGCGGCTTGTCATCGAGCCCCGCGCCATAGGCGGCAAGCTCCTCCTCCACGATCCGCATGGCTTCGACAGGGTCTTCGCCAGCGATATCGATCAAATGGATCAGCACGCGGCACCGCTCGATATGGCCGAGAAACCGATCGCCGATCCCTGCCCCATCAGCGGCGCCTTCGATCAGGCCGGGAATATCGGCCAGCACAAATTCACGGGCCTTGTGACGCACTACGCCCAGCTTCGGGATCAGCGTGGTGAAAGCATAATGGCCGACCTTCGCCCGCGCGTTCGATACCGCGTTGATAAAGGTCGATTTGCCTGCATTGGGTAGGCCGAGCAGACCGACATCGGCGAGCAGTTTCAAGCGGAGCCACACCCACATCTCTTCGCCCGGCTCGCCCGGCTGATGCTGGCGTGGGGCGCGGTTGGTGGAGCTCTTGTAAGAGGCATTGCCACGCCCGCCCATGCCGCCTTCCATAAAGACGATACGCTGGCCGACTTCGGTGAAATCAGCGAGCACCTCTTCCTTGTCATCGGACAGCACCTGTGTGCCCACGGGGACTTTGATCACCAGATCCTTGGCCCCCGCGCCGGTTTGGTTGCGCCCTTGCCCGTGATTGCCGCGCTTGGCCTTGAAATGCTGCGAATAGCGAAAGTCGATCAGGGTGTTGAGGCCCTGCACCGCTTCGAACACGATGTCCCCGCCCTTGCCGCCATTGCCGCCATCGGGGCCGCCATATTCGACATATTTCTCGCGCCGAAACGAGACCGCACCCGGCCCGCCGGAACCTGATTGAAGATATATTTTGGCCTGATCGAGGAAATGCATGGGGTGCACCTATGCATTTCCTCGAAGGAATGCGAGCAAATGTATTCACGAGAGTCCTCGCGAAGGCGGGGACCTCCATGTGGTTTGCGCTCACCCTACGGAGGCTCCCGCCTGCGCGGGAGCTCGCAAGGGTTCAAAAAGCCGCTTCAATCCCCACCAGCGCAGTCCGCCCGGGCGCGACAAAGCTGAACACTGGCTCGTATCGTTCGTCGAGCAGGTTTTCGACCCGTCCAAAGGCGCTGACACCCTTGGCCAGTTTCACCCGCGCATTGAGGTTCACCAGCGTGTAATCCTCCAACGTCGCGAGGGGTGCGGGGAAAGTACCGGTCGAGAAGTCCAGATCCTGCGCCTCGCCATTGTAACGCACAGCGAGGTTGGCCGAGAATTTGTCGTCCGGTCCCGCCCAGTTCAAAACCGCGCTGGCCAAGTGATCGGGGCGGCGCACTTCTTCGACGCCGTTCTCTTCGGCATCAAGGAAGCTGTAGGCCCCGTCGAATGTGAATCCGCCACCCAGTATAGCGCTTATAGAAACCTCTATGCCGCTTTGTGTACTCACTGTGTCACGATTGCCAGGCCTTGCGATAAAGGTCGGCGCGGGGAAGACCGTAAAGATCTCGTTGTCCAACTCTGCGGAGAAATAGGTCAGCGAAAACCGTACCCTGTCGTCTGCAAAGCCCTTGTCCAGACCGACTTCCCAGCTGGTGGATTCCTCTGGCTGGAGGTTGGGGTTGCCCACAAACGCCCCGTCAAAAAAGCCGAACAACTCGTTCAGCGTCGGGTTCTTGACCCCCGTCCCGACAGCGGCGCGCAGCCGGGTGGAATCGGTGACATTGACGCCTGCGCCGATGCGGAATGTGGTTGCGTCTTCGAAAAGGTTGTTGGTGTCATGGCGCAAGGCGGCGGCGAAATCGAAGCGTTCGCCCGCATAGCGATATTCTCCGACAAAGCCTGCGTTCTCAACCTCTTTGCGGTCATTAAACGTCGCGACATTGTTGAAGCCTTCGAGCTCGTAATCGGCCGCAAAGGTCAGCGTGTGGTCGCTGCCGCCGAAATTGTAGGCGGTGACATAGGACGCTTTGAACCGGTCGCTTTCGGAA
This sequence comes from Pseudomonadota bacterium, assembly GCA_039025455.1. Classification (GTDB taxonomy): domain Bacteria; phylum Pseudomonadota; class Alphaproteobacteria; order Sphingomonadales; family Sphingomonadaceae; genus Erythrobacter. Next base: position 5,404 of record JBCCOF010000125.1, read on the forward strand.
TCGCTGGTGAGGCCTGCTGGGTTGAATGTGTTGCGCTTGGTATCGGCGATCTGGGCGGAAAGATCATGCGTCCAAGCTCCATTCAGCGCTTCGAACCGCGCGCCGACCAGGCCGAAAAACGCCTCATTTTCAAAGCCGACGCCGGGGCTGTCGATCACCAAGCCCAGTGTCGGGCTGCCAAAGCCGAAATCCTGATCGTTCGATTGGCCTTCGGTCTGAACGTAGCGGGCGGCGGCGCGCAGGGCGAAACCGGGGGCCACCTCAACCGAGCCTTTACCTGAGACTGTATAGCTGTCCCGCCCGATATCGCGGGTGCCGCCTCGAGCGTTGGGTTCACCATCGGTGCTGACCACAGTGGCGCTGAGCGCTGCGTCCCAGCCGCTGCCACCCGCACCATAGCGCGCCGCGCCGTTAAGGGTGGAGTTGGCCCCGCCTTCGATCCTGCCTGCAAAGCCCGCAACATCACTCCCGCTTGCGCTTTCATAGGCAACCACACCGCTCAGGGCGTCATTGCCGTAAAGCGCGGATTGCGGGCCGCGCAGCACTTCAACTCGGCTGCCGATCTCGGCCTGCAAGGTGCCGATATCATACTCGCCGCTGCCCGGATCAGAGACTTCTATTCCGTCGACCAGAACGAGCACATGATTGGCCTCTGACCCGCGCAAACGGATCTGGGTCTGCCCGGCGATCTCTGCGACAGCGAGACTCGGCACATCGCGCAGCGCATCCGAGATATTGCGGATTTGGCGTTGCGCGATCTGATCTCTGTCGAGCACTGTCACAGAGCCAGTGTAATCATCGAGCCTGGCGCTGCTATCGCGCGTGGCCGAGACAATGATCTCAGGGGCGGTCACCCAGTTGGCCCAAATTGCGGTGCCTACGTCTTCATCTCTGTCCTGCTCATCTGTGTCCTGTGCCAACACAGGCGCGCCCAGACACGCCGCAACAGCGATGATTGAGGTCACAGCAGAGCTGCGGAATGTTGTGATATTCATAGCGTCGAATTTCCTTTTCGAATGCGCAACCAACGGCCCCGCAGCTGTTGCTGCGAAGCTCACTAAGTCGTCGCTCGAAACGAAAAGTCTTCCGCGCCTCTCCAATCCCTGAGAGGGGCAACAAGCGACACGCTCCGGTCGGTCTCCTGGCTCACGGATCAGCGCGTCTGGCTCTCACCTTCCCAGAGTTTCGACACTCCAGTGGTTGCACACCCGCTCCATCTGGACGGACGCACGCGAGACAGAAGCTCACCGCTTACAGTTGCAGGGACAGCTGCGGATTCAAACCGCATTCCCGTTACCGAAGAGTGCGCGTTGTGTAGGCTTGCGCTCCTGCGAACACAACAGCTCAGCGTGTCACTTTCTATTGGGGGCCGTCGCCCTCTTCTTTGGGCTTGGTCGCGATCGGTTCGACCACTGGCTGTGAAACCACACCCTGCTGAACCGGCACCACCGGGACCTGTGCACCAGTTGTCGGGTCGGTCACTGTGCTTGTCGCAGCTGTCGGCGCAGCCAATGTCGAGGCGGGAGAGCTCACACCAGCAATCGGAACATTGGGATTGCCTTCAGCGCGTGCCTTTTGCACCGCGACCCATCCGGCCTGCGACGGCCCGTATTCCTCGCCATACTTGATATCCCACGCCATGGAATCGCGCTCATATTGTTCATAGGCGTTGAAGAAGTCCTCGAACGGAGCTTCGATATAGGCGAAGTTAGCGAGGGCGAATGCCTCGGCGTCGGTTGGCGGATTGAGCAATGCGTCTTGTGACAGCGCCAGCATCGCATCGCAGAAACGCCCCCGCGCCGGTGGCAATGCAAAGAAATTATAGGTTTGGGTCGCGATCTTCTCGCGCGCGATAATCGCGTTGCGGCGCGATGACGCTTCGCGGCGATAGCTTTGCTCGATCCGGTTGTTGACC
>JBCCOF010000126.1:0-7229 GCA_039025455.1 Pseudomonadota bacterium
TCAGCCGGTCGCGGATTTCGAGACCGGTTGTGCCCACTGCTCCATCGATGAATATGCGTGTTGTCATAGCCCGCGCCTCTAGCGCGCGGTTTGATAGAGGACCAGCCTAAGCCAGCGCGTCAAGCTCGACATAACCGCTCGGGCCGTCCGGGCCGATGGTGGCCCACACCCAGTCGCCAGCCTCATCGAGAATTTCGAGAGCGGTTCCTGCGGAAATAACGTGCATGATCTCGCTGTCGTCGCGCGGCATCAACCGCATAGACGCGCCTTCTTCGCCCACAATCTGGACCAGAGGGATCACGTAATGCGCGGCAAGATGGGTTTCAGCGAGAGCGATATGGGCGAGGTCGCCGCGCAAGGGGAGCGTGCCGGGCGCTGGCTTTACCACTGGGCCTTTCAGCCCGAGCCGTCCCGTCGGCATCACATATTCAGCCGCTGTAATCGCAGCACTGCCCATCGTGTTCATTTCCCCTGCCCTCGCATAATCCGCCAAGCGGTTTGAGAGGGCGTTGCTAATCTATCTTAGTTGCTATGCCGTTAGCCCGGTTAGCGCAGATCAATCAACGCAGTCACTAGGCGGTCGTTTCCCGATTTTTTACCCGAAGCGTTTTTGAAGCATGTGCCAGCTGGCGCGCAGACCGTATGCGGTGCCGCCTTTTGAGCGGCCCGGCTTGGGCGAAGGGCGCCATGCAAAAGTGTCGAAATGGACCCAATCGATGCCCTCTGCGACAAAGCGATCGAGGAACAGACCTGCGACGCTCGCGCCCGCATAAGGATTGGACTGCGCGTTCACCATGTCGGCGACGCTTGATTTGAGATAGTCGCGATAGGCCTCGGGCAGCGGAAGCCGCCACGGCTCGTCGCCATTGGCTTTGCCTGCATCGATAAGGTCCTGCGCGGTTTCGTCGCGCCGCGTCATCATCGCGGCGTAATCGGGGCCAAGCGCAATGCGCGCTGCGCCTGTCAGGGTTGCAAAGTCGATGATCAGCTCGGGTTCTTCTTCGCTGGCACGGGTCAGGGCATCACCGAGGATAAGTCGGCCTTCGGCATCGGTGTTGTGGATTTCAACGGTCAGACCTCGGCGGCTGTTCAACACATCTCCAGGCCGGAAGGCAGGTCCGGAAATCGCGTTCTCGACCGCCGGGATGAGCAGGTGGAGCCTGACTTTCAGCCCCGCCTCCATGATCAGGCCCGCAAGTGCGATGGCGTGTGCTGCGCCGCCCATGTCTTTCTTCATAAAGCGCATGCCGGCCGCCGGCTTGATGTCCAACCCGCCGGAATCGAAGCAAACGCCTTTGCCGACCAATGCGAGCACCGGATCGCTTTCGTTGCCCCACGTCAGGTGCATGATCCGGGGCGCATGGTGCCTAGCCGCCGCGCGCCCGACCGCATGGACCATCGGATAACCCTGTTCGAGCGAATCGCCCTTGGTCGTATTGATCTGTGCGCCATGCGCTTTGGCGAGCTTCTCGACTTCGGCTTCGAGCGCGGCCGGTCCCATATCCTCTGCGGGAGTGTTGACCAGATCGCGCACCAGCATTTCAGCTTTGGCTTCGGCGACCATCGCGTCGATCTGGCCCACCTGCTTGGTCAGCAAGATGCGCGGGCCGACCGGATTTTCCTCTGCGCGGTATCGAGTGAACGCATAATGCGCGGTCAACCAGCCGAACATCGCCGCGCCCGGATCGTGATCGACCAGACGGTATGTGCCTTCGGGCAGTTTACTGGCCAACCCGGCGAGGCAATAGGATGTCAGCGCATCTGGATCGGCAACTCCACCAACTGCGAACCAAGCATCGCCATCGGGTATGATCCCTATTTTGCCCGCTGCACCGTCAAATTTCTGTCCGGCCAAGCTCGCGCGTTGCCCCGCGCTGAGCGTTTTTGCGAAGTCGTCAAAAGCAGATTTAGTGATAAGGTGGATCGCAATAGCGTCTTGTCCGCGATCGGGCTGGATGAGATTGTCTGTTTCAGTCATAAAGCGCCAATTAATGCACGCGGCGGTTAAGTCACGTGCGAAGTGCAAATTGCGCGTCAATCAAAGGGGGTATTTGGGTATGCGGTATCAGATTTTTGGAAGCGTTATGGTGCTGGCTTTGGCGGCGTGCTCGTCGCCCGAAGAAGTCAAAGGACGCATGGCAGTCGAAAGCGATGACACCGCTTCGGCGACCGCCGAGAAGGACTCTGAAACCCCTGAAAAACCTGATGCTCCGGCTGAAAGCGCAGAGGCAGTCAAGTTCGAGGACAATGAAAAGGACGGCGAAGCTGAGCGCGACTTCTCCTATTCATGGCCCAAGCAGGTGAGCGCGATCCCGGCATTGGCGAAAATTCTGACCGAGCAGCGCGATAAAGCGCTGGCAGCGCAGAAGAAGGACTGGAAAGAATCGGTCGACGAATATGGTCCCGATGGCTGCGTCAGCTGCGTGATGCGCGACTATCAGACCACATGGAAGGTCGTGACCGACACGCCGCGCTTCCTATCAATTTCGTCCGAGAGCTATCTCTACACCGGCGGCGCGCATGGCAACACCGGTACTGGTGGCATGGTGTGGGACCGGAAGGCAGGTGCTTCGATGGATGCGCGCCAGATGTTCACATCCGCCAGCGCATTCTGGGGTGCGGCCGAGGCGGCCTATTGCAGCGCGCTCAACGACGAACGCGCAGAACGGCGCGGACGGCCTGTGCAACCCGACGATTACGGTTCGGAATGCCCGAAATTCGAGGAACTAACGCTGCTGGCAGGATCATCGAACGGCAAGACCTTCAACCGGCTCGGCCTGATTGCCGATCCTTATGTCGCAGGCGCTTATGCCGAAGGGCCCTATGAAGTGACACTTCCGGTGACCGATGCGATTCTTGGTGCGGTGAAGGCCGAGTATCGCGAGTTTTTCTCGGTAAAGTGAGCCTCTCGCAATTTTGCGAATGGCTCGCTATATCGCGGGCATGACCGAATATCAGCTAATCGATAGCGAACAGGCCGTTTATCGCGACGGTACGATTAAGCTTCACACCGAGGCGGGCTTTGAAGGCATGCGCAAGGCCGGGCGGCTGGCTGCGACTATCCTCGACGAGGTCGCCGATCTTGTGCAACCGGGCGTCACAACCGGGAGCATCGACACGCGCATACGCGAAATGATGCTCGATGCCGGCGCAGTGCCCGCAACGCTTGGCTATCGCGGCTACACGCATTCGTGCTGTATCTCGATCAACCATGTGATTTGTCACGGCATTCCGAGCGAGAAGGTGCTGAAAGAGGGCGACATCCTCAATGTCGACGTGACCCCGCTGCTTGACGGTTGGCACGGTGACACGTCGCGGATGTTTTTCGCGGGCGAACCTTCGATCAAGGCCAAGCGGCTGGTCGATGTGACCTATGAATGCCTGATGCTCGGTATCGAAGCAGCGGGCAAACCGGGCGCGCGGCTGGGCGATATCGGCGCCGCGATCGAAGCGCATGCCAAGCAGTTCCGCTATGGCGTGGTGCGCGAGTTTTGCGGGCATGGGTTAGGGCGGCTGTTCCACGATGCGCCCGAAGTGGTTCACGCGGCCAAGGCGGGCACAGGGCCGGAATTGAAGCCTGGCATGTTTTTCACAATCGAGCCGATGATCAATCTCGGCAAGCCTTGGGCGAAGGTGCTGGGCGACGGCTGGACCGCCGTAACCCGAGACAAATCGCTCTCGGCCCAGTTCGAGCACAGCCTCGCTGTGACCGAGAACGGCACCGAGATCTTTACGCTCAGCCCGACCGGCAAGGACAAGCCGCCATACTGACGCTCTGGAGGCGCGGTAGACAAGTCAAGTTTAGCGCGCTGCCCGTATGGCCGCGCCCGCTGCAAAGGGTGCAATGGCGGCCAGCAAAAGGCTAATCGCGGCGACAAAGCCGAGGCTGGATTGGTCCTGACGCGCCAGAGCGCCTGCACCAAATATTAGGATCGGAAGCGACAGCGGGATGAGCAGCAGACCCGAAAGCGCCGCGCCAGCGCGTAGGCTGGCCGTCAGAGCGGCTATCATCAAGCCGATGGCCGCTAGACCTGGCGTACCCGCAAGCAGTCCGATCAGCAGCAAATGCAGGGTCGCATTATCCAGCCCCAACAGCGCCGATGCCGGAAAGGCCGCAAGGATCAGCGGCGGGCCGAAGCTCAGCCAATGCGCGGCGAGGCGCACCGCCATCATCATTTCTTCGGTAATCCCGCGCAGACGGAGTTGATCGAAGGTGCCTTGTTCGATGTCCTGTGCGACCAACCGGTCGAGCGGGAGGATCGCTGCGAGCAGCGCGGCAATCCAGACAACACCGCCGCCCGTCGCCGCCAAAACCTCTGCATCCGGCCCGACTGCGAAGGGAAACAGCATGGCAACGGCGAGGAAAAAGACCACGGGCAGCGCCGCGCCACCTCCTGCGAAAGGGAAGAACTTGGCTAGATCGCGCTTTAGCAGGGCGAGGATCATTGCTCGTCCTCCCCCGGCGCATAATCTTCGATTGCAAGGGTCCTCAATCCCTCGATGTCGAGCGGCTGGTGCGAGGCGACAAGTGCGATCCCGCCACCACTGATATGCGCTTGGATCAGCGCGGTGACTGTCGCAATTGCAGCGCTGTCTAGCCCGCTTAAAGGCTCGTCAAGCAGCCAGATCGGCACGGCGCGATTGAGCAGCACCGCCATCCCCGCGCGCTTCCTTTGGCCCGTCGACAAGTATCGCATCGGGACGTCAAGCAACGGCGCGAGCCCCAACGCTTCCAGTGGGCCGTTCGGGTCTGTGCACCCGTCAACTCGCTGCCAAAATGCCATTGCTTTTCCGAGCGGTAGCTCCGGATCGAGCGCCGGTCGTTCATCAAGCAGGCCAATGGCTCCAATATGGTGCACAAGGCCTGCAAAAGGGGGGGCAAGGCCTGCAAGCGCCCGGATCAGGGTCGTCTTGCCGGTGCCATTCGCGCCGGTGATGTGAAGCGCCTCTCCACCTTTAAGTTCCAACGACAGCCCGCGAAACAACAGCCGGTCTCCGCGTCGGCACGCGAGATCACTTGCAGAAATTATCGGGCCACCAGAACCTTGCATCACCCTGCGCGTTAGGGAAAAGCGAAAGATCAAACAACCATCGCCGAGACGGAGCCATCTGCATGTCGACCATCCCCGAACTCACCCAAGCCGAGCGCGACCAATTGCTAGCCGACCGCCCGGACTGGGAACTGGCTCGCGAAGGCAAGGCGATTATGCGGACCTTCCAATTTGGCGATTTTTCGGAAGCATGGGGCTTTATGAGCCGGGTGGCCCTGATCGCGGACAGTCAGGATCACCATCCCGAATGGCTCAACGTCTATGCCAAGGTGGAGATCACCCTTACCACGCATGATGCGGGCGGCTTGTCTCAGCGCGACGCGGTGATGGCCAAGGCGATTGATGGTTTGGTGAACTGAACGGGCCTAATTGCCCAACAAGCTGGCGGCCTCTTTTTGCTGCTTGCGCACCCGCCCTGGCATCCAGCGCTTGGCGAAATTGATCCTTTTGGCCGTCTTCCCCACCAGATAATGCACCTCATCGCCGTGCACTGCGTCCCAGACCGTCGCTGCCACTTCTTCAACCGGCGTGATCTCCAGACCGGCGGCCTGGACCCGCGCGCGGATCGGTTCGTTCGAGCCACGATTGCCGGTCCCTTCCAGTAGAGGGGTGTCGATGAAACTTGGGCAGATGGACGCAGACTTGATGTTGTCGGGGCCCCACTCGGCATCGAGGCTTTCGGCAATCCCGCGCACCGCGAACTTGCTAGCGCTGTAGACGCTCATCCCGCTGCCGCCGGTGATCCCGGCTGCGCTGGCAATGTTGATCAGAGCGGAATTCGGCGCGGCGGCCTTGAGGAACGGATAAGCCGCCTGCGCGCCGTAGAGCACTCCGCGGATATTGATGTCGAGGCACAGGTCGATCTCATCCTTGGTCAGCTCGTGGATCGCGCCGCCGGTCCCGATCCCGGCGTTGTTCACCACCACATCGACCCGCCCGCCTGCGGCTTCGCTAAAGGCCTCGAGCGCATCGTTCCAAGCATCGCGACCACGCACATCGAGCATCCGGGAGAACTTCTGATCGCCCGCAATAAGACCCATGGTCTCTTCCATTCCGGCGGCGTTGACGTCGGTCACTCCGATGAACCAGCCGCGGTCGCCGAAATATTGCGCAATGGCGCGCCCGATGCCGGAGCCTGCGCCGGTTATGAAAATGCTGCGTCGCGTGCCCTGTGAGCCTGCCTGTGTGCTCATTATCTCTCTCCCAAATAGAATACGCGCGCAGGTGTAGCTGCGCGCGTATCCAATGTCAGGTGCTGACACTGCTGTCAGCAGTCATTTTTTGTGACCTATCCGCCCAATGCGTCTTCAAGGCCCTGCACATGCTCTGCGCCTTCGACGATTTCCGCAGTTGACGGTGCAAGCACATCGCCCAAAGGCTCGGCGCGGCCTCCCAGACATTCTGCCAGGAAGTTTTCCGCGATGCCGAAGAACGAGATGCTGTTCGCAGGCTTGGCAAAACCGTGGCCTTCATCGGGATAGAGCACATATGTCACCGGAATGCCGGCTTCCTTCATCGCGTTCACGATCTGGTCGCTCTCGGCCTGCTTCACGCGCGGATCATTCGCACCCTGAGCAATCAGTAGCGGCTTGGTGATCTTGTCTGCTTTGTAGAGCGGGCTTGCGGCTTTGAGCAGTGCCAGGCCCTCTTCCGTATTCGGGTTGCCCATCCGTTCGTGGAAGGTCTTCACGATCGGTGCCCAGTAAGGCGGAATGGTGCTGAGCAGGGTTTCAAGGTTCGACGGGCCGACAATATCGACACCGCATGCAAACTTTTCAGGCGTAAACGTAAGGCCGGCAAGCGTTGCATAGCCGCCATAAGAGCCGCCCATGATCGCGACCTGATCCTTGCCGGTGATGCCTTCGCCAATCGCCCAATCGACCGCGTCGATCAGGTCATCGTGCATTTTCAGACCCCATTGCTTGTTGCCCGCATTGAGGAAGTCTTTGCCGAATCCGGTCGAGCCACGGAAGTTTGTGCTGAGCACAGCATAGCCGCGATTGGCGAGCATTTGGTGCGCAGAGTTGAAGCCGTAATCGTCGCGCGCCCACGGGCCGCCATGGACCAGCAGCACCATCGGAACCGGCTTATCGGGACGGCCATCGCCATTGCTGTCGCTGCCCACCGGAAGCGTCAGGTATGATGGCAGCGTGAGCCCGTCGCGGCTTTTGATTTCGA
>JBCCOF010000127.1:0-7223 GCA_039025455.1 Pseudomonadota bacterium
AGCAGTTTTCGTTGGCCGTCTGCTGCGGCGAAGATTGAAAGAAACGCTATTGAACTCGCCAAGAAGGCGACTCTACTTCGGCGACAGACGGACATGCGCGAGACTTTCATCCCTGCGGACCTTCTCGGAGAACCGGCGTGGAATATGCTGCTGGAACTTTTCTGTCAGTTCGCGGGCGGGGCCAAGATGACATCTAAAAGTCTTTGTATCTCTGCTGCATGTCCAGAGACAACCGCATTGCGCTTTGTTGAGCGGCTTGAAGATGCGGGTTTGGTTCATCGGAGCCGGTCGCCGAATGATCGCCGGGTCACACTTGTTGAATTATCGCAAGCGGGAGTGATCGCGGTTGGCCGTGTGCTCGAGCGGTTGTAGTCTTACGCAGCTGCGCGCCAAAGCGGGAAGCGCACCAATTTCCCCTTCGCCGTTAGCACCGCGTCAATCTCCTGCGCGGGACTCAGCGCTTCGAGAATCTCTGGCGCGCCAGCGTCCATTCCGCCGGTGTAGGCGCCGAAGGCCGGCGCGATCATGCGGTCTCCTCGCCCTTTGCCGCGGCTGACCACGCCGCACGGCCGCGCGATATGGCGGTTGCGAACCCTCACGCGCATTTTCGGATGGTAATGGCCCGATAGCTCTGGCCGGACCTCGCCCGCGCGCGCTTCATGGCGCAGGATAATGCCGTTCAATTCCATCTCGCCGCACAGCGCTGCTCCAAAGCTGCGGTGCATTTGCTCATCGTGGTTTCCGGTGATCCACACCCAATCGAGCGCGCGGGTCAGCGATTCGAGCATTCCGGCAGCGTAAGGGTCGAGCCGGCTTGTCCCGTCATCGTCGTGAAAATTGTCACCCAGAGTGATCACCCGCCGCGCGCCCGTCGCCTTGACCGCATCGGCCACCCGCTCCAGCGTTTCGCGGCTGTCATAGGGCGGGAGCATCTGGCCGTGCTGCGCATACCAGCTGCCCTTCTCCAGATGCAGGTCCGCCACCAGCAGCGCGCCTTCTCGCGGCCAGTAGAGCGCGTTGTTCTTGAGAAGAACAAGCTCTTCACCGGCGAATTCGAGAGGCGCGCCAAAACCGTAAGGGAACGAAACGGGAACCATTGCTTTTACCTGACGCGCCGAGCCCACTTTTGCAAGCTCTTGCTCAAACAAAATGCTCGCCAATTGATCTTGCTCAATTGCCGTTGACAGCGCGGCTGTATCAGCCATGGTCGAAACCGGACGGGAGAATACTCTGATGAGCGATTGGGCGGGCCATACGGCCAAGGCAAAAGACTGGTTCGAAACCCTGCGCGACCAGATTTGCGCGGCATTCGAAGCGATTGAGCGCGATGCTGGCTCTGATGCGAGCTTTGAATACACACCATGGAACCGCGAAGAAGAGGGCAATGATGATCCCGGTGGCGGGGTTCAGGGCCTGATGAAGGGCAAGGTGTTCGAAAAGGTCGGCGTCAATGTCTCGACAGTGCGCGGGACCTTTTCGGAGCAATTTGCGGGGCAAGTGAATGGCGCGAGCGCCGAACATCCCGAATTCACCGCGACCGGGATCAGCCTTGTCGCCCATATGACCAACCCGCATGTGCCCGCTGTGCATATGAACACCCGTTTCCTGACCACGCAGGCGGCGTGGTTTGGCGGGGGTGCGGATCTCAATCCTCCCATTCCGAACGAGGAAGACACGGGCGAATTTCATGCGAGCCTGCGCGCGGCCTGCGCGGCGCACAACCCGACCTATTACGAACGCTACAAGAAATGGGCGGATGAGTATTTCTACATTCCCCACCGCGAAGTCGGTCGCGGCGTTGGCGGTATCTTTTACGATCACCTCGAATGTGAGGACGATCCCAGCTGGGATCGCAATTTCGCTTTCACGCAAGATGTCGGCAAAGCCTTTCTCGACATCTATCCAAAGCTGGTGCGCAAGCGGATGGACAGCACCTTCACGGACGATGACGTTGCCCAGCAGCTCGAATATCGCGGGCGCTATGCGGAATTCAATCTGGTCTATGACCGGGGCACGATCTTTGGGCTGAAGACCGGCGGCAATGTCGATGCGATCCTGATGAGCCTGCCCCCGCGCGCGACGTGGAGTTGACCGGGTCTATCTGATTGCGAGGCTGAGTTAGGCGGCCTTGCGCTTCACATCGGGCAACCATTTGATCAGCGCCGCGCGCAGCCGGTCGATCGAGATCGGCTTGGCGAGGTGTTGCTGCATTCCGGCCGAAAGACAGGCCTCCACATCGTCGGCAAAGGCGTTTGCGGTGAGCGCGACGATGGGCATGTCGGCAGGATCAAAGCCTTCTTCGCGCAACACACGTGTCGCTTCCAGACCGTCCATATTGGGCATGCGTACGTCCATCAGGACCAGCTCATAGGGTTGGCCTTTCGCGCGCGCGCTGCACGCCATATCGACCGCCTGCTTGCCATCCGCCGCGTGCTCCAGATTGATGCCGATCCGCTGCGCCATTTCGGTCATCAATTCGCGATTGATATCGAAATCCTCGGCCATCAAGACCCGGCGACCGACGAGTTTCTCGCCTCCGTCGCTGCCTTGCTGGCTCGAACTGGCGGTTAAAGCCTTGGCCTGAGCCGCCTCGTGCAGCGGCAATGACAGAGTGAAGGTGGAACCGATGCCAACGGCGCTTTCGACGGTGAGCGTCCCGTCCATCAATTCAGTGAGCTGGCGGCAGATCGCCAGCCCAAGTCCGGTGCCACCGCGGCTGACATCGCCGGGTTCCTGCGCCTGAACAAAGGGATTGAAGACCTGATCCACCTGCTCGGGCGCGATACCGACGCCGGTGTCGGCGACTTCGATGACGAGCCGGTCACCGGATTTGAGAGCCGAAATTTTGATCGTGCCTTCATCGGTAAAGCGCACTGCATTGTGCATCAGATTGGTGATTATCTGACGCAGACGCAGCGCATCGACCATAACCATGCCGGGCAGATCGGGATCGATAAAACGTTCGATGGTCAGACCCTGTTTGCGCGCGCCAGGTTCGGCCAATTGCGCTGTCCGCTGGATCAGGTGGGTGATGCTGGCGGGCTGGGGATCGACCCGCATATGCCCCGATTCGATCTTGGTCAGGTCAAGAATGTCATTGAGCAGGGTTTGCAGCACGCGCCCGGATTCGGCGATGAAATCGGCATGGCGGCGCTGCGATTGGTTGAGATCGGTGGTCAGCAGCAGGTCGGCAAAGCCCAGCACCCCGTTCATCGGGGTGCGGATCTCGTGGCTCATCTTGGCGAGGAATGCGCTCTTGGCCTCGGCCAGTGCATTGGCTTCGTCACGCGCGGCGCGCAGGTCGCGCTGCATCTCTTCCTCTTCGGTGCGGTCGCGGAACACGCCGATCATTGCCACCGGCTCATGCGCGGCATTGAATTCGATAAGCGCGCTCGCTTCGGTGTGACGCACCACATTGTCCTGACGGATCAGGCGCGCGCGGAAGGTGTAGGGATCACCGGTCTCGCGCGCCGATGCGATGGCTTCCTCGACGATCGCGCGGTCATCGGGGTGATACATCTCGATTGCCCGTTCCAGCGAGGGCTCCTTACCCACTGGCAGGCCGTGAATGGCAAAGGTTCCATGCGACCAAAACACCCGGTTGGTCTCCAGATCAAGCCGCCAATGCCCCACAGCCGCGCGCGCTTCGGTTAGGTTTAAGAGGCGGTTCTTGTCCTCGATCTCGCGCACTTTCTGGCTCAGCGCGCGGGTCTGGCGCCGCACATGCAGGCGCGCGCTGTATTCGCGCAGGACCAGCGCAATCAGCAGCACCACAATCGCGCCTTCGGCAATGTACAATTGCGCATGCTGCTCAATCATACCGGCGGCAATCGCAAGCACTCCGGTCACTGCTGCGCAAATCGCGAGCAAGCCTGTCGAAGCGGTGATCTGTTCGGTCGAAGAGGGGTTTCTGTGTGGCATGCGCGCAGCACTAACAGCGGCCCATTTTTCGCCTGCTACCGCGCGGCTACGTATTCGGGCGCACCCGTCGCCGGGCGATTTTGTCACCTTCGCTGGCATCAGGCGCGCTTTAGCGTTGCAATTGGCGGCCAATTCGCGTTTTTCTGGTGGCAATGCTGCGCCAGTATGAACTCGTGGAGAAGGTCAAAACCTACGATCCCGACGCCGATGAGGCGGCGCTCAACCGCGCGTATGTCTACACGGTGCAAAAACACGGCACCCAAAAACGCGCCAGCGGTGACCCCTATTTCAGCCATCCGGTCGAAGTCGCAGGCTTGATGACCGACCTGCAGCTTGATCAGGAAACGATCATCACCGCATTGCTGCATGACACGGTCGAAGACACGCTCGCCACGATCGAGGATATCCAGCAGCATTTCGGGCCGGAGGTCGCGCGGCTGGTCGATGGCGTGACCAAGCTCTCCAAAATCGAGACGATGCCCGAAAACGAGCGGGCGGCGGAGAACCTGCGCAAATTCCTGTTGGCGATGTCGGAGGATATTCGGGTCCTGCTCGTCAAGCTGGCGGACCGGCTGCACAATATGCGCACGCTGCACTTCATCAAAAAGCCCGAGAAGCGCCAGCGGATCGCGCGCGAGACGATGGATATCTATGCCCCGCTGGCCGAGCGGGTGGGCATGTACGAATATATGCGCGAGATGCAGGCGCTGTCGTTCCGCGAGCTGGAGCCGGAGGCCTACACCACGATCACCAAACGGCTCGATCAACTGCGCAGCACCGATGGCGGACAGGTCGATGCGATTGCGCTGGCGATCAAACAGGCGCTCGCCGAAGCGGGCTTGAATGTCGAAGTGTCAGGGCGCGAAAAGCACCCCTATTCAATCTGGCAAAAGATGTCCGAGCGTCATGTCAGCTTTGAGCAGGTCACCGACATCATGGCGTTCCGCGTGCTGACCGACAACGAAGCCGATTGTTACCGCGCAATGGGCATCCTGCACACGACGTGGCAGTTCCTGCCGGGCCGGTTCAAGGATTACATCTCCACGCCCAAGACCAATGGTTACAGGTCGCTGCACACCTCGCTGATGTATGAAAATTCGATGCGGGTGGAGGTGCAAATTCGCACCCGCGACATGCACCGCCGCAACGAATTCGGGCTGGCTGCGCATTGGGCCTACAAACAGAACGATGAATCCGATGGTCAGGTCGGCTGGCTGCGCGACCTGATCGAAATTGTCGATGCGAGTCACGATGCCGAGGAACTGCTCGAACACACGCGCATGGCGATTTATCAGGATCGCATCTTCGCCTTCACGCCGAAGGGCGCGTTGTTCCAGCTACCCAAGGGTGCGACTTCGGTCGATTTCGCTTTTGCGGTGCACACCGATCTCGGGCTGGCCTGCGTCGGGGCGAAGATCAATGGCCGCCACATGCCGCTGCGCACGCAGTTGAACAACGGCGACGTGGTCGAGATTATCAAGGGCAAGAATGCCGAGCCGCAGCTGTCGTGGCTGGGCTTTGTCGTCACCGGCAAAGCGCGCGCGGCGGTGCGGCGTTCGGTCCGGCAGAAAGAGCGCGCCGAGGTTGCTGCGATTGGCTCCAAACTGTTCGATGAAATCGCTGCCCGCGTGCCTGCGCGCATAGGCAAAAAAGCAATCCGTGAGGCGATCAACCGGCTGGCTTTGCAAGGGCCGGAGGAGCTGATGTTCAACATTGGTTCGGCCAAGCTGACTGACCGCGAGGTGATGGAAGCGCTGGTTCCCGGTTGCACGGCGGAGTTCGAGGATGATGACGATTGGCCCAGCCGCGAGAAGGTGATCTCGATCCGCGGTCTGACGCCCGATGTCGGCTATGAACTTGCGACCTGCTGCCATCCTGTACCCGGGGACCGGATTGTCGGATTGCGGCGCAAGGGCGAGACCGTACTGGTTCACGCGATTGACTGCCTCGAGCTTGCAAGCGGGGTCGATACCGACTGGCTGGACCTTAGCTGGGGCAGGCGGTCGCATGGGGCAATCGGGCGGCTGAGCGTCACGATCTATGACCGCCCGGGGACCTTGGCGGAAATGGCGGGGGTGTTTGCGCAGAACAAGACCAACGTCACCAGCCTGAACCAGACCCAGATCGACCATCCCTTTGTGACCTATGAGATTGATGCCGAGGTACAGGACCTTCCGCATCTCAGCCGTATCCTGAGCGCGCTGCGCGCCAGCGATGCCGTGGCGCAGGCGGAGCGGACTTAGAAGGAACTTAGACCGTGGCGATCATCGGTGTTGACCATGTTCAACTGGCCATTCCGCATGGCGGCGAGGATCAGACCCGCGCCTTCTTCGCCGATCTGCTCGGGATGCAGGAGGTTCCCAAACCCGACAACCTGTCGCCCAGCGGATGCTGGTTCGAAGGGGGAGGAGCGCGCTTGCATATCGGCGTGGACCCCGACTTCCGCCCCGCGCGCAAGGCGCATCCCGCGTTTCTGGTCGATAATCTTGCAGACCTGCGCGAGCGGCTGGAAGCGGCGGGTGTGGCGACCAAGGATGACAAACCCGTGCAAGGCTATGCGCGGTTCTTCACGCATGACCCGTTTGGCAACCGCATCGAGCTGATGCAGCGTGATTGATAGTTAAGCGCCCGTTTACCCTGTTTTAAGCGGCGTCCAATATGGCTGACCCTCCACACGCGCCTCGAACCAAAGTCCGGGGCGATATCACAGGGTTTGCATGAATTCGCTCGGGCATGATTTTGAGCCGCTTTTGGCCGACGAAGGTGAGCAGACCCGCAAAGGCTGGTTTGGTCCTATTTCGCTGACCAAAAAGCTCAATCTCGCGGTTCTCGGCAACACATTGGTGTTGGCTCTGGTCGCCATCGTCATGCTGACAGGCACGGCCTATCTCGCTGAACTGGGGCGTGATCAGACAATCCTCGCTTCGGTTGAAGTGCGCAGCAACAACGCCGCCATCGCGCTTGTTGACGCGGCAGATGCGCTCGAAGAGGGAGAGAGGCCGCGCGCCGGAGCCGCGCTTGATCTCGCTTACGAGACAATGACCGATCCGATTGAATTTGCTGGCGACAAGATGCCCGCGCATCTCGCCCCTGTCATGCACGGTTTTCGCGACCGGATTGACGGGCTGCGCAGCGACTATCGGGCGGCTGGAGCAGACGCTGATAAAGAGCAAGGCCTCAGCCGGAAGGTTCGGGTTCTCTACAAGGACCTCAGCACCTTTGCCGTCGACTTTCACGAGGAAGCCGCTGGCGAAGCCGATAAGCGGTTTGTCGGTATCAGCCAGGTCCTGAGTGGTTTTATC
>JBCCOF010000128.1:0-7155 GCA_039025455.1 Pseudomonadota bacterium
CTCGCCCGCCGAATGAAGGCCCTGCGGGTAGTCGATCCCGCGCAGCAGCCCGATAAGGACCGCGTGTTCTTTGGAGCAACGGTTGAAATCGCCGATGAGGATGATGCGCGCCAGACCGTGACACTCGTCGGCGATGACGAACAGGACGCAGGCGCGGGACGGATCGGTTGGAATTCGCCCATGGCAAAGGCCCTGCGCGGGGCATCCATCGGGGATGTGCGGGTGGTGCGCCTTCCCGGCGGCGCGAAGGAGTGGGAATTGATGGCGATCGATTATGATTAGAGCTGCGCTTCTTCTTGCGATGGCGAGCGCCCTTGCTCTGCCACTCGCCGCGCCTGTTGCGGCGAAGGACTCGCTCGGCGTCTATTCCAGCTGGGCCGCGTTTCGCGATGCAGACCGCCCGCGCTGCTACGCCATTGCAAAGCCGCGCTCCGGCGGGGGCAGCTATGCCAGCATCGCCACATGGCCCAAGCAACGCATCCGCAATCAGGTGCACCTCAAAATGGCGCGCTCGGCGGGCAGCAAGGGCGCGAGCCTCAAGGTAGGCGACCGCAGCTTCGCCCTCGCCACCAAGGGCCGCAATGCGTGGGCGCAGGACAAGCGCATGGACGCCGCCATCGTCGCCGCCTTGCGCTCGGCCAGCACCATGACCATCACCGCGCACGACACCAATGGAAAGCGCTTTAGCGAGCGCTACACCCTCGCCGGCGCCGCAACCGCGATCGATGCGGCTGTGTTCGGGTGCGCCAATCGGTAAACGAACCCGCTCCGACTAGCATTGCGGCGCGTGCGCGCCTATATCCGCCGCCAATCATGGCCAACACCGATCTCATGCCGATCCCCGGACAGGTGGATCCCGTCCCCGTCGCGCGTGACATCACGCCGCGCGCGGATGGTCGCATTGATCTGATCGGACTGCCGCGCCCGCGCATTCGCGAGCTGTTCGCCCAAGCGGGGCTGGATGCGCGTCAGGCCAAATTGCGCTCGAAACAGGTGTTTCACTGGCTTTATCATCGCGGCGTCACCGATTTCGAGGCGATGACCGATATTTCCAAGGCGATGCGCCCGTGGCTGAGCGAGCGCTTCGTAATCGGGCGTCCTGACGTGGTCGAGGCGCAGCACAGCTCGGACGGCACGCGCAAATGGCTGCTCAAGACCAGCGACGGGCACGATTTCGAGATGGTGTTCATCCCCGACGCCGATCGCGGGACCCTGTGCGTGTCGAGCCAGGTCGGCTGCACGCTGAATTGCACTTTCTGCGCCACCGGCACGATGCGGCTGGTGCGCAATCTGACGCCGGGCGAGATTGTCGGACAGGTCATGCTGGCGCGCGACAGTCTGGGCGAATGGCCCAAGGGCGCGATGGACGGATTGGACGACGCGGAGGACGCCGGACATTACACCGCCGATGGCCGCCTGCTGACCAATATCGTGATGATGGGCATGGGCGAGCCGCTCTACAATTTCGACAATGTCCGCGACGCGCTTGCGCTGGTGATGGATGGCGATGGGCTGGCTCTGTCGAAGCGGCGTATCACCCTTTCGACCAGCGGCGTTGTGCCGATGATGGAGCGTTGCGGCGAGGAAATCGGCGTCAATCTGGCGGTGTCGCTGCATGCGGTGACCAAGCCGGTGCGCGACGAGATCGTCCCGCTCAACCGCAAATATGGCCTCGAAGAGCTGCTACAGGCCTGCGCTGATTACCCCGGTGCCTCCAATGCGCGGCGGATCACGTTCGAATATGTCATGCTCAAGGACAAGAATGACAGCGACGAGGACGCGCGCGAGTTGGTGCGATTGCTCAAGAAATTCGACTTGCCCGCCAAGGTCAATCTGATCCCGTTCAATCCGTGGCCCGGCGCGGAATATGAATGCTCGACGCCCGAGCGTATTCGCGCCTTCAGCGATATCGTGTTTGAAGGCGGCATCAGCGCTCCCGTGCGCACCCCGCGCGGGCGCGATATTGACGCGGCGTGCGGGCAGCTGAAAACAGCCGCCGAGAAGAAAAGCCGCGCGCAAAGAAACAGGGAAGCGCGCGATAGAGAAGCGGCCGCCGCTGCGTCCGCCGAGCAGGAGACTGCGTAATTGGTGTTTGTGGGATCAAACAGGAGACTCGTATGAAGCCGTTTCGATTCCCACCCGCCGCCATTTTGGCCCTCGCCTTGGCCGCTTCGCCATCTGCGCCGCTTTCCGCGCAGGCTGGCTCCCCCGTAAACGATACCGAGATTATGGTCGGCGACTCGCTGCCCGGCGCGTTCTTCGTCACCCCCGAAGGCGAAGGCCCCTTCCCCGCGCTCATCGTGTTGGGCGGCAGCGAAGGCGGTGATCGAGGGGCGCGCGGCAAGACCGCGGCTTTCGTCGAACAAGGCTACGCCGTGCTCGGACTGCCCTATTACTCCCCCGCATGGGGTGGCCAGCCGCAGCAATTCCCAGAACTCCCACGCGCTTTTGCCAATATCGAAGTCAGCAAGCTCGAGGTCGCGCGCGACTGGCTGCGCGCCCGCACGGATATCCGCGCGGATGATATCGGGTTGTACGGTGTCTCCAAAGGCGCGGAATTCGTGTTGCTGGGCGGGGCCTATATTGACGGGTTCGCCGCCATCGCCGCGATTGTGCCGACCGATGTGGTCTGGGAAGGCTGGGGCACCAGCGACGGCTCGCGCCCGAGCTCCTTTGCATGGCGAGGCGAGGCGCTGCCCTTTGTTCCCTATGAGGGCATGAACGAGGAATTCGCCAATCCGAGCGGACCAGATGGACGCACCCGCCTGCGCCTGCCTCACGACAAAGGCCGCAACGCCAATCCCGACCGCGCCGTCGCAGCGCGAATCGCAGTCGAAACCATCGACGAGCCTGTGCTGGTCGCGGGCGGCGATGCCGATCAGGTCTGGAACTCGGGCGAGATGGCGCAGATCATCGCCGAGCGCCGGGCCGAGGCCGGTTTGCCGACAGTCAGTCTGGTCTTCACCGATGCGGGGCACTTTCTCTCAGGCGACGGAACCGGCGCGTCCCGCAACCCCGCCAATATCGCAGCGCAAAAGGTCATCTGGCCAGCGACGCTCGAATTTTTCGCCGAGCACCTGAAAGACTAGGGCGCGTGAGCATCGATCCCGCCACTTACGAGTTCTACCAAACCCAAGCGCCGCATTTCTCGCTCAGCTCCGCGATCAGCCATTCGCGTCATCTTGATGGGTTTCTCGACCGGCTATCCCCCGGCGCGGCGGTGCTTGAACTCGGCTGCGGCGCCGGACGCGATGCGGCTCGGATTACGGAGCGCGGCTTTGCTTTGGACGCGACCGACGGCATCCCTGCAATGGTCGCCAAAGCCAATGAGCGTCACGATGTCGGCGCGCGGCTGATGCGGTTCGATGAGCTGGATGCGGCGGACGAGTATGACGGCGTGTGGGCACACGCCTGCCTGCTCCATTGCCCGCGCGCGGAGCTGCCCAGCGTATTGGAGCGCATTCACCGCGCTTTGCGTCCCGGCGGGTGGCATTATGCGAGCTACAAACTGGGCATGGGCGAAGGCCGCGACCTGCTTGGGCGGCTGCACAATTTCCCCGATGCGGCATGGTTGATCGCGACCTATCGCGCAGCCGGTTTTGCTATCGAAGACCATGTGATGTTCGCAGGCAAAGGCAGCGACGGGACGATGCGCGACTGGCTGGCGATCACCGTCCAGCGGCCCGAGTAGCGCGCCGGACATGGACCGCTTTCCTAACCGCGCGCTGTGTGCTGAATAAGCGGGATGACGTGCCGCTTTCCTCGCTCCGCAGTGCTTGCAATTGGCGGCTTTGCGCAGGACCCGTTTTCATCGCTAGGACCGTGTAACATGTGGTCCATGTCTCGAACGGAGCCCCGCTGATGAAGCGCACAATAGAAGCCATCTGCACCGGCACCGCGCGCCCGTTCAACGGGGCGGAAACCAGCGCGATTGCCAAGCGCCCGCGCGAAGGCGTGGTGCAATTGCTCGAAGACGGGTTCGCGCCCGACGAACAGGCCGACCGGCGCGTGCATGGCGGGCCGGAGAAAGCGGTGCATCTCTACCCGCTCGATCACCACGCCTTCTGGCGCGGGGAGCTGGAGGACACGGCGCTGCTGGATGAACCCGGCGCATTTGGATCCAATCTAGCGGTGCGCGACGTCACCGAAAACGACGTGTGCATCGGCGACCGCTTCCGCCTTGGCACGGCGCTGATCGAGGTTAACCAACCGCGCCAGCCTTGCTGGAAGGTGGACCACCGCTTTGGCGTCAAAGGCATGGTCAAGACGATCATCAAGACGGGTCGATGCGGCTGGTACTTCCGCGTCCTCGAAACCGGCGAAGTGCAAGCGGGCGATGCGATGGAGCGGGTCGAGCAAGGGCACGCCGACTGGAGCGTCGAGCGGGTCTTCGCCTGCCTGATCGCGGGTAAGGCGAGCGCCGACGAGTTGCGGGAATTGGCCGGTCTGGAACGCCTCAACTCCGGCCTGCGTCAGCGCGCTGAGGCGAAACTTGGTTAGATTGAAGCCCTGCCCAGCCGCTGTTAGAGGCCATAGCCAATGACCTCCGACCCAACCCAAGCGCCCCGCCCCACAGTCCTCGTCACCGGCGGCGCGACACGGATCGGGGCGCAGATCGTGCGCGGCTTTGCCCAAGCTGGCTGGCACACGGTCATCCACTACAACTCATCCGCTGCACCCGCCGAAGCACTCGCGGCGGAATTGCCATCGGCTGAGGTCGTGCAATGCGATGTCTCGGACCCGCAAGCGGCGGCGGCGATGATCGAGGAACTGGCTGGCAGACTGCCCGACTGGCGCTGCCTGGTGAACTCGGCCTCGGTCTTTCGCTATGACGATGCAACCAAACTCGATCTTGCTACGAATACAGAAGCGATGCGCGTCAACGCCACCTCCCCCGCCCTGATGGCACAAGCCTTCCTAAGCAGCGCGAAGAGCGATGCGGTGCGCAGCGTAATTCATGTGACCGATATGAAGCTCGAAAACCCGAACCCCGACTTCTTCAGTTATACCATGTCCAAGCATGCGCTGGCCTCAACCATCCCGATGCTCGCTCAAGGGGCTGCGGGTGAGATGGACCGTGTCTACGGCATCGCCCCCGGCGCCATTCTGGCAAGCCATGACCAGAGCGAGGATGAAACCGAAGTCTCGCACCGGCTCAACCTGCTCGAGCGCAAGACCGGTGCGAGCGAGATTGTGGATGCGGCGCTGTTCCTCGCCAAAGGCGCGCTCAAAAGCGGATCGACCCTGTTCATCGACAGCGGCCAGCACCTGCTCTCGCAAGACCGCGATGTCATCTACCTCGCCCGTGAAGCTGCTGAAAGCACGGGCGCATGAAGCGGCACGCGCTCTCGACCCGGCTGTGGCACTGGATCAACGCTGCGGCGCTGGTGGTGCTGTTCATGTCGGGATTGAACATCTCGAACGCGCACCGCTTTCTGTATTGGGGCGACTATGGCTTTGACCCTGCCGATGCGTGGCTGGCGGTCATCCGCTTTCCCGGCTGGGCGACAATACCGGGCTATTATAGCCTCGCCGCCGCGCGCGACTGGCACAATGTCGCCGCATGGGTCTTCGCAATCGGATTGCTTGCGATTTGGGTGACGATGCTGGTGAACCGCCACTTCGCGCGCGACCTGATGACGCGCTCAAGCGATTGGCATCCGGCCAATGTGCTCGCAGAGGTGCGCGCGCATCTGGGCGGGCGTTTCGATGAAGATGGCGCGAAGTACAACCCGCTCCAGCGCATCACCTATGGCATTGTGCTGGGCGTGTTCTTGCCGATGATGGTGTTCACCGGCCTGGCGATCAGCCCGGGTTTCGAGCCTGCCGCGCCGTGGATGGTTGACCTGCTCGGCGGTCGGCAAAGCGCGCGGTCGCTGCACTTCCTGTTTGCTTGGGCGCTGTTTGCATTCTTCGTGGTGCATATCGTGATGGTGCTGGTGTCCGGGCCGGTGCGGCAGATTTGGGGCATGATTGCCGGTGGACCTCGGGCCGAAAGCAAGGAGCAAGCCCATGACTGACATTCGCAGACGCAGCCTGCTTGCCGGCATGGCCGCTTTAGGCGCAGGAGCGTGTTCGCGCATTGGCGATAGCGAGGTTGCGCAGGACCTGTTCGACAGCGCCGAGGAGTGGCACCGCGCCACGCACCGCGCGCTGGCGGGACGACAAAGGCTCGCGCCCGAATACGCGCCCGAAGACCGCTCTCCCGACATCCGTGGTAATGGCTCGACCACCGTCGACACGCCGGAATACAAGCGCGCTTTGGCACGGGGCTTTAGCGAATGGCGGCTTGACGTCACCGGCCTGGTCGATGCCCCGCTCTCGCTCTCAATGGACGAGCTGCGCGCCTTGCCCCAGCGCACCCAGATCACCCGCCACGATTGCGTCGAAGGGTGGAGCGCGATTGCGGAGTGGACCGGCCCGCAGCTTGGCGGTCTGCTTGATCAGGCGAAGATTCGGCCCGAGGCCAATTTCATCGTCTTCCGCTGCGCCGATACGCTGCTGGGAGAGCCCTATTACGAGAGCGTCGATATGGTTGATGCCTATCACGAGCAGACGATCATCGCCCACGCGCTGAACGGGGAGCCGCTGCCCGAGAAAAACGGAGCGCCTCTAAGGCTGAGGGTCGAACGCCAGTTGGGCTACAAACACGCCAAGTACCTGACAGCCATCGAGGCGGTGGCCAGCTTCGACGATATCGGCAAGGGCAAAGGCGGGTTCTGGGAAGATGAATACGGATACCAATGGTATGCCGGTATCTGACCGATGATCGGCAACATCCGCGATCACCGAAAGCACATCTACCGCTGGAAAAGCGTGGATGCGGTGGTCGAGGCGCTCGAGCACGACAATGCAGTCCAAGGCGCCGATCAGGCGGAACCGGGCGATCCGGACCATTATGTGAGCTGCGATTGGCGGACGGGCATCTCATTGGAGGATGCAATAAGCTGGGCGCATCAATATCCTTACAAAGTCGCTCTATACATCTATGATGAGGGAGCTTCAGGCTTGGGTGACTAGGATCAACCCGGAGGATAGACTCGGTTCATATGCGCCCAATCGTTGGCGATCATCTCTTCCAGAACGTCGAGATCAACATCCGCAAGCTTGTTCACGTAAAGGCAGCTCTTGCCCTCGGCATGTTTGCCAAGCCGC
>JBCCOF010000129.1:0-6949 GCA_039025455.1 Pseudomonadota bacterium
GGCGATCAGCGCGCCAGCCGACGAAAATCGCAGTGAAGAACGCGCCCAAAGGCAGCATCACCTTGCCCGTAAACCCGTCAACCGTGTCGAGAATATCGGTCTCCGCAAACAGTGGCCAGAAGCCGAGCAAGCGCACATCCGCCCAGACATTATAGCCCAGCAGACACGCGATCCCGATAAGGAACGCCGAACCACCAAACACCGCTGCGGATGTCCCACGGCTCCAGCCCATCTCGCCAATGCCCCACGCAACCGGCACTTCGAGCAGCGAGATCGAACTCGTCACTGCCGCGACCAGAATAAGAACAAAAAACAGCATCCCGATCAACGAGCCCGCAGGCATCGTCTGGAACGCAAATGGCAGCGTCTGGAACACCAGCGTCGGTCCAGCCGCCGGGTCAAGGCCCACCGCAAACACAATCGGGAAGATCATCAAACCCGCGATCAGAGCAACGCCCGTATCGGCAAAGGCAATCGTCACCGAAGTCGGGCCGAGCCCCGCCGAACCCTTGATATAGGAACCATAGGTAATCAGCCCGGCCACCCCGAGCGAGAGCGAAAACAGCGCTTGCCCCAGCGCGGTGTTCATCACTTCGGGCGTGAGCTTGCTCCAGTCAGGCGTAAACAGGAACGCCAGCGCATCGCCCATATTGCCCGCAAACGCGCCATAGATCGTGATCGCAATCAGCAACACGAAGAACATCGGCATCAAGACAGTCGCCGCGGTTTCAATCCCCGAGCCGATCCCGCGCGCCACAATGAACAGGGTCACACCCATAAAGGCGAAGTGCATGGCCAACAGCAGCATCGGGTCGGCGAATAGGTTGCCCATCCGCCCCTGAACAACTTCCTGGCTTTCACCCACTAATGCGCCACGAAACGGATCACCTGCCATCAACGCACTGAAAAAGTCGCCGCCCAGAACGCCGACATAATAGAGCACCCAGCCAGCGACGACCGAGTAGAACGACAAGATCAAAAACGCCGCGATGACGCCGATGACGCCAAAACCCGCCCATGCAGTGGACCGGTTCGACTTGTTTGCAACCTTGCGGATTGAACCGACGGCATCATCCTGTCCCGTGCGGCCAATGAAAATTTCTGCGATGACCAACGGCAGACCAAGCAGGAAAACGCAAGCGACGTAGAACAGCACGAAGGCGCCGCCCCCGCTCTCCCCGGCAAGGGTAGGGAAGCGCCAGACATTGCCCAGCCCCACAGCAGCTCCAACAGCTGCCAGAATAAACGCAGTGCGCGAGGACCACCCCTCGCGCTCGGTCGAACCGCTCGATGCTACCATGTTTGAAAATGCCCTCTTGCCGCGCGAAGCTCTCGCGCCATCTCTCTGGGGCGTTGTGCAATGATTTTGCGTCCACGCCAAGGGGGAGCTTTGCTTTAGAGCACTGCCAAGGCTAAACGGCGCGAATGTCCACAACATTCCAGCTCGATACGAGCACCAGCCGAGCCAATCCCACACCAAAGCCCATGCGTCGCCTTACTGTGCCGCGCATTCGGGCTCGCAAGAAGGATGGCGTCACCGAAGAACCGCTTGTGATGCTGACCGCCTATACGGCGCGTCAGGCGCAATTGCTCGATGCGCATTGCGATATGTTGCTGGTTGGGGACTCGCTTGGACAGGTGATCTACGGCCTGCCTTCGACCATTCCGGTTACGCTGGAGATGATGGCGAACCATGGCGCGGCGGTGGTTCGCGGGAGCTACCACTCGGTCGTTGTGGTCGATATGCCTTTTGGCTCATACGAAAGCTCGCCCGAACAGGCGTTCGAAAGCGCGGCCTATCTGCTCAAGGAAACCGGCGCAGCGGCGGTAAAGCTGGAAGGCGGCGAAGCGATGGCACCTACCGTCGAGTTTCTGAACTCGCGCGGCATTCCGGTGATGGGCCATGTCGGTCTTACACCCCAGGCGGTTAATGTGCTTGGCGGCTATGCCGCGCGCGGTCGCTCCGCTGCCGAGGCGGACAAGATTGTCACCGATGCCTCCGCTCTCGATGCGGCGGGCGCTTTTGCTATCGTTATCGAAGGCGTGGTCGAACCCATCGCAATCGAAACCACCAAAGCAGTGTCCTGCCCAACCATCGGCATTGGCGCTTCGGCGCAATGCGACGGACAGGTCTTGGTCACCGAGGACATGCTGGGCATGTTTGAGCGGGTTCCACGCTTTGTGAAACGCTATGAGGATATCGCAAGCGTCATAGACAAGACTGTCGCGAGCTATGCCGAAGAAGTGCGCGATCGCAGCTTCCCCGGTGAAGAGCAGACCTATCAGCCAAAGTCCTGATCGCGGCTCAGCGCATTCGCCATGGGCGCTGCAACAATCAGCTGAATCAGGTGGTACAAAAGCAGCGGAGCGATCACGAACCCTGCAACAGCTGGCGGAAAGAGTATCGCAGCAAGCGGGGCACCAATAGCTACGCTTTTCTGCGCGCCCGCAAACAGAAATGCGATCCGGTCTTCGCGCGGAAGCCTCAGGGCACCGCCCACCGACCATGCGCCGCCTGTTCCGACGATCAAAAACGCAATGACGAGCGCGAGCAAAACTGCCCAGTCATCCGGACCGAACATGGTCAGCAACCCTTGCTCAACCGCACCAGAAAACGCGACATAGACTGCGATCCCGATCACGATCCGGTCGAGCCAAGCGACCTGCGACTTGCGCTCCGACAGAAACCCGATGGTCCAGCCCTGCACCGCCTGACCGATCACGAATGGCAGGATCAGGATAAAGCCGATCCGTACAATCGTCTCGGTTCCGATCTCGGCCCCGCTGCTCCCGCCAAGCAGAGCGAACAGGGGCGCGGTCAGAAAGACACCAGCGATGTTGATCAAGGCAGCGCCGACAACTGACAGGGCAATATTGCCCCCGGCGAGGCTAGTATAAGAAGTCGCCGACTGGATCGTCGAAGGCAACGTGCCCAGATACAGAAATCCGAGCGCCACCAAGGGCGGCAAGACTCCCCCGGCCAGTTGCGAGAAACCAAGGCCGGCAAGCGGCATGGCCCCGAACACCCACAAGAACAGCGGCAGAAAGAACTGCCATCGCGCAAATCCGCGCGCGATCTCACCGCGGGCAATCCGCATGCCATTGACCAGGAACAGCAGGAAAATTGCGCCATTCGAGACCGTTTGAGCGACGCCCCGCGCTTCGCCTGTTGCCGGAAGCACAATTGCGAGGCCGGTCGCCAGAAGCAAAACGGCAATCATTGGATCGGTTAGCAGGGAAAGGCGCTTGGGCATCTGGTTCGCCCCTGCCCTTCACGATGCGAAAAGTCGAGTGTTCGCCTGCTATTGGCTCCGCACCAGACGACCAGGCCGAAGGGCTTCGGCCCGTGCGCTGAATTGCAAAGCCTCTTCCTCGCGTTCAAGCCCTTGCGCGGCCACGGCCCGAAGATCGAGCACCTTGGGATCATTTCCTGCGCCAAGCGCAATGACATAATCCAACAAAACCGACGCGCGCTGCCAGTCTTGCGCCTGCACCCGCCGCTCCGCCAGCATCAGCGCCGCCTCGGTGTTGCGCGGCTCACCGGCAAGCGCACGCGCAAGCATGGTGTCTGCGGCGCGGTCGTCACCATAGGCGCGGTATGCAGCGATGATCTTGCGCGCGAGTGGCCAAGCCCTGCGGACTTTCGCGGCTTCGGCATAATTGTCGAAAGCGACGCTGTAAGAGCCCGCCGATAACGCTGCATCGCCCGCAAGACCATGCATATCGCTTGATCCGGCATACTGTTTGACCAGTTGCGCTCCGGCTTGCTGCGCGCCGCCGGTGCTTCCCGACGCCATCATGTTGCGCAGACGCGCAGTTTGTTCGGGCAGACCTTGGACGGGAGCAAGCGCCACGCGCTGAACCGTCTGCGCAGCGAGTGCTTGCTCGATCAAGGGAGCAGCCGCTTCACGCTCGCCGCGTCGCTCATATGTCCGTCCGACCAGCATCGTAAGATATGGCGTTGCATCTGCGGCAGTAGCCCGTTCTCCAAATCGCTCGATCAGTTCATCATCGCGCCCGCTCAGCCAAAGCGCGCGGGCCAGCAATTCCTGCACCCGCGCATTGCCAGGCTGACGTGCGGCGAGCTGTTCCAAGGTCTCCACCGCCGTATCGGGCGAGTCCTGCTGCATATCGATTAGCGCATCGAGCAGCAAAGCCGCCGGAACGCCGCGCTGAAACATCCCGCTTTTGGCAAGCAGCGAGCGCGCCAAGACCGGCTTTTCGGCGCGCGCCGCCAGCACAGCCTGCAAATAGTAGACCGGCGGATATTTGCCCGCCGTTTTCTCAAGCTCGCGCACGACCTCAAGCATATCCTGATGGCGGCCCAGATCGCCCAAAGTCGCGGCGTAATCGGCCATAGCCTCCGCATTTCCCGGATCGGCCTGCACAGCGGCTTCAAACCACGGCAGCGCATCTTTCAATCCATGCGCATCGCGAACAAGCTGCGCGCGCAACAGCAAAGCAGGCCCATATTGCGGGCCCAGCTCTATCGCATAATCGGCGGCTTCAAGCGCGGGCTTATGCTCCCCACCGCGAAACCGCAGGCGGGCAATATCGACCCACAAAGCCGGATTCTCCGGCTCGATCTCGCGCGCTTGATCGTAGAGCTTGCCTGCATCGGCGAGGTTGCCCTCTTCGATCTCGGCGCGCGCATCTCCAATGATTTCGACGAACTCGGCGTTCTCGCTGATGAACGGCTCGGTCGCCTGCCTTGCCTCTGGCGCACACGCGGCAAGCGCGAGAGCGATGGCAGCCGCCGGGGCGATGCGGAGTTTCGAGCGACTACGCATGGAGATCATACTGCTTGAGAAGGTCATACAGCGTCGGGCGGCTAATCCCGAGGAGCTTGGCTGTGCTCGAAATATTGCCTTCGCTACGGGCCAGAGCATGGCGGATCACCTTGCGGTCCGCTTGCTCGCGCGCCGCTTTCAGGTTGAGCACTTCGGTGCTTTCCTCTTCGCTGTCGCCGAAATCGAGATCGTCTGCGGCGACCAGCTTTCCATCGGCCATAATGACAGCGCGCTTCACGCGGTTTTCAAGCTCGCGGACGTTTCCCGGCCAGTCATGCCCGTCTATCGCAGACAGCGCATCGGGAGCGAAGCCTGTGACTGTCGGGTTCATCTCTTTGGCGAAGCGCTTGAGAAACGCCTTGCCGAGCAGGACCGAGTCACCATGCCGCTCTGCCAGTGACGGGATCCGGACAACAATTTCGGCCAGCCTGTAGAACAGATCTTCGCGGAATGTGCCCTCACCGATCATCTTTTCGAGGTCTTGGTGGGTTGCGCACACGATACGGGTGTTGACCGCAATCGGCTTGCGTCCGCCAATCCGTTCAATCGTGCGCTCTTGCAAGAAACGAAGCAGTTTAACTTGGAGCGGCAAAGGAATGTCACCAACCTCGTCGAGGAACAGCGTGCCCCCATTCGCGCTTTCGATCTTGCCCTCGGTGGTTTTGACAGCGCCCGTGAAAGCGCCCTTTTCATGCCCGAACAGCTCGCTTTCCAGCAGGTTTTCGGGGATCGCCGCGCAGTTGATCGCAACGAAGGGTCCATCGGAAACCGAACTCGCATCGTGCAGGCCCTGAGCCAGCAATTCCTTACCCGTCCCGCTCGCGCCGAGCAGCATGACAGATACGCTGGTGCCAGCAACCCGCTCGATTGTGCGGGCGACTTTGACCATTTCCGGCGCGCCGGTGATCAGTCGACCGAGCACAACCTTGTCCTCGCTCGCGCTTTCGACAAGCCGACGGTTTTCGTCCTCGATTGCGTGTAGATTGAAGGCACGGCGGACGATCAGACCCAGTGCATCGATGTCGACCGGCTTCTGATAGAAATCATAGGCCCCGCGCTCGATAGCCTGCAATGCGCTTTCCCGCGCGCCATGCCCGCTGGCGACGATCACCTTGGTGTCCGGCTTTAGCTGCATGATCGCATCGAGCACGGCAAAGCCCTCGCTCGTGCCGTCAGGGTCCGGCGGCAGGCCGAGATCAAGCGTGACAACCGAAGGCGCTTCGCTGCGCAGGGCTGCAATAGCGCTTTCACGGTCTCCCGCGATAACAACTTCGAAATCGTCGTAAGCCCATTTGAGCTGCGCCTGCAGGCCCTCGTCATCCTCGACTACGAGCAGGGTTGGATTCTTTTCCGCCATTATGCGACCTCATCTTGGTTTGGATTGGTTTCAGGTCGGGTTTCGGAGGCGTCTGATGAACTGTCGTCCTCAACGAACAGGCGAGCAGCGCCCGGGACTGGCAGGATAACGTTGAAGCGGGAGCCAACACCTTCGCGCGATTCGACTTGCAACCGTCCGCCCATCGCCTTGATCATCTCGCGCGCTTCGAAAGCGCCGATGCCAAAGCCGCCCTGCTTTGACGAAACGAATGGTTTGAACAGGCCGCTGCGCACAAACTCGGGTGACATCCCTGAACCAGCGTCGATGATTTCAATCTGACCGTTCACCGCCTCAGCGACAACGTTAAGATAGATCGGTGCGTCAGGCTCGCTGGCATCCACCGCATTCTGCACGATGTGGATCAGAGCCTGTTCCAGCCCTTCCCCATCGACCATGACCTGCACATCGTCTTTGCGCATGATGGAAACCGGATGAACGCCCTTGAACCGATCGGTTACCCGCTTGGCTATCGCGGCGAGATCAGTCGGCTCCAGCTCGTGCACCTGACCTGCGCCATAGCGCCCAAGCCGGGCGAGAAGCGCAGCGAGCTTTTCCGACGAGGCGCGTAAAGTGACCAGCATATCGGCGCGAAAATCGGGATTATCCGCGTGCTTTTGTGCATTGGCCGCAAGCAATGACAATTGGCTGGCGAGGTTTTTGATATCGTGCATGACAAACGCCATGCGACGGTTGAATTCGTCAAACCGGCTCGCATCCATCAGCGCCTGTTGCCCCGATTGCTCGGCCAGATAGCTTGCCAGTTGCTGCCCGACGACCCGCA
>JBCCOF010000130.1:0-6704 GCA_039025455.1 Pseudomonadota bacterium
CACGGGCAAACGTGACCGCTGTGTCGGTCGGCAAAGAGCTGTTCATTCTCGCAGGATTGGTCGCCTCTTTCGGGGCAATCCAGATCATTGCCGGGATGCTTCGCAATGCGGGCAAGGACGAAAACGGCTTTATGGAAGTGGTGAACGACCTGTTCGACATGCCCAAGACCATGCGGCAACTCGCTGTAGTGCAGTTCTTTAGCTGGTTCGCCATGTTCGCCCTGTGGATTTACGGCACGCCGGGCGTCACCGAATATCACTTCGGCGCGACCGACACGACGACGGCCGCTTATCAGGACGGGGCTGACTGGTGGAGCCTGATGGGATCGGTCCGTAATGGCTTGGCCGCCGCCGCCGCTCTGGCTTTCGTGGTGATCGCTGCGCGAATTGATCGCCGGATGCTTCACGCGGCCAATATGGCGATTGGAGCCATCGGCTTCGCGCTTATGATCGTGATCCGTGATCCGGGCCTGTTGTGGGTCTCGCAAATCGGCCTTGGCATTGCCTGGGCCTCTATCGTCTCGCTGCCCTACGCCATTCTCGCCGGTTCGGTCCCGGCAAAGAAGATGGGCATCTATATGGGCATCTTTAACGTCTTCATTGTGGTGCCGCAGCTGATCGCCGCGACGTTGCTGGGCTTTCTGATCACCACCTTGTTTGACGGTGCGCCAATCTACGCGATGGCCATTGGCGCGGTCTCCTTCGCACTTGCTGCGATTGCCACCTTCTTCGTGACCGATGGAACAACCGCGATGCTTGAGAAGCAAGCCGAGGCTGCGGAGGCTACATGATGCTGCGGATTGGATTGGGTTTTGCCGCCGCATTGTCTTTGGCCGCTTGTGGCACGAACGAGGCCAGCGTCGCGGGCTACGAACCCCAGCCCTATGTAAAAGTCGACGCGCCTGAATGGTCTGCCAATGCTGTCATCTACCAGCTCAACACCCGGCAGTTCACGAAGGAAGGCACCTTCGCCGCTGCGCAGGAGCAGCTGCCACGGCTCGCTGAGATGGGTGTCGACATTGTCTGGCTGATGCCGATCCACCCGATTGGCGAGGTCAAGCGCAAGGGCGAGATGGGCAGCCCCTACGCCGTCAAAGACTACCGCTCGGTCAATCCCGATCTGGGCACCGCGGAGGAATTTCGGGCCTTCGTCGATACCGCGCATGAGAACGGCCTCAAGGTCATTCTCGACTGGGTTGCCAACCATTCCGCCTGGGACAATTCGCACATCGAGAGCAATCCCGAATGGTACACACGCAATGCCGAAGCCGAGATGATCCCGCCCGAAGGCACCGACTGGTCGGACGTTGCCGACTTTGATTATTCGCAAAGCGCGTTGCGCGAATATATGACCGGCAGCCTCACCTATTGGGTGCGCGAGTTCGACATTGACGGCTATCGCGCGGATGTTGCCGGCTATGTCCCGCTCGATTTCTGGGAGACTGCGCGCGCCGAGCTTGAGGCGATCAAGCCGGTCTTCATGCTGGCCGAATGGGAAACCCGCGATCTGCACGCGCGCGCCTTCAACGCGACCTATGCGTGGGGCTGGAAGGAAGCGATGCAGAAGCTGGTCAGCGAAGGCAGCGGAGCGGGCGCGATGCGCGGCTATTATTCCGCGCAAAAGACCACATGGCCGCACGCCGCTTACCGGATGGTCTATACCGACAACCACGATCAGAATTCGTGGGATGGCGTGGCCTCGGAGATTTACGGGCCCGCTTATGAGGCCGCGATTGCGCTGAGCTTTGTGGGGCCGGGTATCCCGCTGATCTATAACGGGCAAGAGGCCGATCTTGACCGCCAGCTGAGCTTCTTTGGCAAGGACGAGATCGAGTGGCGCGAGGGCCAGTATGACCCGCTTTTCCGCCAGTTGATCGCCCTCAAGACCGAGGAACGCGCCTTGTGGAATGGCAAGCATGGCGCGCCAATGGTCGAAGTGCCCAATGATGCGAGCGCGGATGTGCTGAGCTTTGTGCGCGGAGAGGGAGAGGACCGGGTTTTCGCCGTCTTCAACCTCTCGCCCCGGCTTCACACGGTCGGCTTCGACCTGGCACGCCATCATGGCGCCTTTACCGACGCGCAATCAGGCCAAGCTGCGGACTTCGGCGCCGAGGACAGCCTCACCCTCGG
Source organism: Pseudomonadota bacterium (assembly GCA_039025455.1). GTDB lineage: Bacteria > Pseudomonadota > Alphaproteobacteria > Sphingomonadales > Sphingomonadaceae > Erythrobacter. The sequence goes on from JBCCOF010000130.1 coordinate 2,131, forward strand.
TGCCTGGGAATACAGGATTTACCGCGCAGACTAAGGCTGCTGGATGGTCAGCGTCTGACCCGCAGTAACATTCGGCTCAATCGTCTCGCTCCCATCGGGCCAGATGATGCGCAGCCCTGCCTGAGCATGGGTTCCCATGCCGAAAATCTGGTCGGTCGAATTGTGCGAGATAAAGTTGCTGTTCACCGATACCATCCGGGTCTGGGTTGAATCGGCAATGGTCAGCTGCACGATTGCCCCCACCGCAAAGGTGTTCGGAGCCTTGCCGCGCAGCCGCACCTTGACCGTGTTCGCGCCTGACAGCTGGTTCTCCCAGAAATAGGCCGCATTGTTCGGCTCTGCCGTCAGCAGCAGCGCATCGACATCACCATCATTGTCAAAGTCGTCGCACACGACGCCGCGCCCCTGATCGGTGTCGGCGATGGTGGAGGCTTGCGCTGCATCGGCAAACGTTCCGTCGCCCGCATTCATCCAGAGGCGGGTCACGTCATTCACATAGTTGGAGGCCGAAGGGTCCTTGCCCGCCTCCCAGCCATTGGTCTGGTAGATGTCGAGCCAGCCATCGCCATTGAAATCGGCAAAGCACGATCCCCAGCCCCAACCGCCCGGTTCCACACCGGATGCCGCATTGCGCCTGAAGCTTGCCGCGCCGAGATTTTCGAACAGGCGATTGCCGTTGATCGAGGAGACGAACCAGTCGAAGTCCCCGTCATTGTCAAAATCGCCAATCGCGGCGCCCATGCCGTTTTCGTCATCCGGCGTGAAGCTCGCGCCGCTGAACGTGCCGTTGCCGTTGTTGAGCAACACGCGCGATCCGCGAAAGTCCGACACCATCAGGATATCGAGATCGCGGTCGCCATCGATATCGGCAAATCCAGGGGCGAAAGTGTAATCGTAATTCGGGCCAAGCACCCCTTGCGGCAAATCGAAGGCGAGCAAGCCCGCAATCCCGCTGGCCGCGCCAACCGGCGTGAAGGAGAGCGAACCCGGCGTGCTGTCATTGCGCCAAAGCGATTCCGTCTCACCCGGCAATGCCGGATCGCGCGGAGTGCCCCAATGCGCCATCAGCACATCGAGATCGCCGTCCGCATCGTAGTCACCTAGCGCCATCGAGATGGTCTGTTGTGAACTCGCCGCATCAAAACCTGACCCAGCCGTCGCATCGGCGAACCGGCCCGTTCCGTCATTGATGTAGAGCTTGGTCGGCCCGCCTTCGAGGCCGCCCAAAAGCAGGTCGAGATCGCCATCGCCGTCGAGATCGCCAAAGGTCGGCCCGCTGTGCATGCCATTGCTGCCCGTGCTAGCCGTGAATGCCAGCCCTGCCGCCGCTGCGCCTTCGGTGAAGGACCCGCCCTGATTGATGTAAAGCAGGTTCGGGCCGGTATCACCGCGCGCGACGAAAACATCGATATCGCCGTCATTGTCGATATCGCCCGACGCCGCGCCGCCAGCAAATTGCGCGACCATCACGTTGAGACCGCTCGAAAAGCCGAAGCTGTGAGTGATGCCCATCGCGGCGGTCTGATTGATGAAAGTGGTGTTCTGACCAGCAGGGATCGTTGAAGTCGCCGGCGTTGGGGTTGGTGTTGCCCCTCCGGCTATCGGGCCAGTGCCAGCCGGGGCCGATGCTCCGTCGCTGCCGCAAGCGGCAAGCCCTGAGCACAAAGCCGCGAGACCGGCCATTAAATGAAGGCGGTTCATCGCCATTTTGATCCCTCTCCCACCGCGCCTTTCGACGCGCATTGCAAAGATTTGCAGAAAAACAGGATAGAGAAAAGGGGAGAAATGATGCTATCGAGCGGCAGACGAGGAAAAAATTGCAAAAATTTGCAGATTGCGTGGGTGACGTGACTGCGGCTTTGCTTGGGAGGGATCCATGTCGCGTTTCTGGTTGAAGATTGTCTCGCTTTGCGCGCTCGTATTGGGAGCTGTGACACCGCTCAAAGCGGAGACGCTGACAGCGGCCTCCCCCGACGGGAAGATCGTCCTGACCGTGGATGACGAGGGTGGTCACGCCGCCTACAGCATCACCCATAACGACAAAGAGGCGATCACCTCTTCGCGTCTGGGTATCCTGTTCCAAAATCACCACGGCTTTGAGCGCGACCTCAAGATCACCAACCACACCAGTGCCTCGCATGACGACACATGGGAACAGCCATGGGGTGAGCGGCGTCTGGTGCGCGACAACCACAATGAGCTGGCGGTCACCTTCTCGGCCCAGTCCGGCCCCGCGCGACAAATCCTCGTGCGGTTCCGGGTGTTCGATACCGGCGTGGGGTTCCGGTACGAGCTGGCCGAGCAAGAGGCGTTCAAAGGCCCCATCGCGATCACGGACGAGCTGACCCAGTTCTCGATCGGCGACAAGGCAGACGCATGGTGGACGCCGAGCCGTCAGTTTAACCGCTACGAATATATCTACCGCACAGGAACGGCGGGCGAAGTCGATGACGCACACACGCCCGTGACCTTCCGCAAGCAGAACGGGCTGCATATCAGCGTGCACGAAGCCGCTCTGGTCGATTATTCCGCCATGTCGCTGCTGGCGCTGAGACCCGGCAGTTTTGAGGCCGCTCTGCGCGCCGGATCGGACGGGATTAAGGTCCACACCAGTGCGCCATTCAAGACACCGTGGCGCACCATCCAGATCGCCCCCGATGCCGTGGGTCTCATCAATTCGGACATTGTCCTCAACCTCAACGAGCCCAACAAGCTGGGCGATGTGTCATGGGTCGAGCCGGGAAAATATATCGGCATATGGTGGGCCATGCATATCCGCGAGCGGACATGGGGCAATGACGGCATCCACGGCGCGAACAACGAGGACACCAAGCGCTATATCGATTTCGCCGCCGAGCACGGTTTTAACGGCGTGCTGGTTGAAGGCTGGAACATCGGCTGGGACGGTGACTGGTTCAACAATGGCGAGCTGTTCAACTTCACCCAATCCTATCCCGATTTCGACCTGCCCATGCTCAGCAAATACGCCGCCGACAAGGGCGTGCGGATCATCGGGCACCATGAAACCAGCGGCAATGTCGCCAATTACGAAGCGCAAATGGAGGACGCATTCGACCTCTACGCCGCCAATGGCGTGCGCGAAGTGAAGACCGGCTATGTCGCGGATGCGGGCGATATCGTACGCTATGACGAGAACGGGGTTCTGCAATATGAGTGGCACGACAGCCAATTCATGGTCGATCACCATCTGCGCGCGGTGAAGGCCGCGGCAAAGCGCAAGATTTCGATCAACGCGCATGAGCCGGTCAAGGACACGGGCCTGCGCCGCACCTATCCCAACTGGATGACACGCGAAGGCGCGCGCGGGATGGAATTCAACGCATGGGGCACCCCGCCCAATCCGCCAGAGCATATCTCGATCCTCGCTTACACGCGGATGCTCTCTGGCCCGATGGATTTCACACCGGGCATCTTTGACCTACGTCCAAATGAGCGTCCTCCGGTGCGCGAGGACATGCAGCGCGGCGATCCGTCGAACCGCCCGCAGACGACTTTGGCCAAGCAGCTTGCGCTCTATGTGGTGCTTTATTCACCGCTGCAAATGGCGGCCGACCTGCCCGAGAATTATGAGGCCAATCTCGAAGCGTTTCAGTTCATCAAGGATGTCGAGGCCGATTGGGAAGAATCGGTCGCGCTGATCGGTGAAGTCGGCGAATATGTAGCCATCGCGCGCAAGGGCCGCGCGGGTGGCGAGTGGTTCCTTGGCGCTGTGACCGATGCAACGCCGCGCGATCTCTCGATCCCGCTCACCTTCCTTGAGGAGGGGAAAACCTACACTGCCCAAGTTTATCGCGACGGCGAAGGGGCGGATTGGGACAAAAACCCTTACAGCATGGTGATCGAGGAAGTGACTGTGACAAGCACCGACACGCTCGACGCGCTGCTTGCGTCATCGGGCGGGATCGCGGTGCGCTTTATCGAGAAGTGACCAACTGGCTCGTCCGAGCCTCGCCGCGATTTGGGAACAGTCATCTGCGAAAGGTCGCTGCGCGGCCAACCCATTGCCGCCCCCAAGAGTTATAGCAAAACCTCGCGCTGGTTAGTCAAAACTGACCATCCGATGCTTTTCGTCACAAGCGATTGAACAACTCATAAGAAAACTCTCAATCTTCGAGATTCTCTATTGGGGTGCGCGATACTCAAAATAATGATACTCTGCCCGCCGAGGGTATTGGGGGTGTGATTTATGTCGAATGTGTCCGGCAAAGCCTACGCGATGAATGTCATCACGCCGATGAAGCCGCATCTGACATGGATCAACCGCCTTATCTTCATGGCCTCGCGCGCGCTGCCAAGCCGGTTGGGCGGTTTGCTCGGGCTGTCGCTGATCCACTTTGCCCGATGGGTCATAATCAGGCGCGACCAGTGGCCCAAGCGCCGCGAACCGGGCGCAGTGTCGGACGGCCCGGCCAATCTCGACAACGACTACATGCTGTTCTGTTCCAATTTCAACGGAACGTGGGACCAGTATATCGATGCGTTCTCGGACGGCATCCCGAGCGGCTTGGACCTGTTCTGGTTCTCCAGCACCAAATACCCCAAGTCGATCCCGA
>JBCCOF010000131.1:0-6693 GCA_039025455.1 Pseudomonadota bacterium
GGAAGGCTTCAACCTTCAGCGAATCATGCGCCCGCCGATTGCCGCGGCGATGGGGGGAAACTTTTCTCTTTGGGACAGCCATGGCGCCACCAATTCCTCAAATAAATGCGTGTCTTGTCACAAGGTGACGTTACGGTTTCTGCGCCGCCTCTACGACAAGCCCTCGGCGCGCACAAGTTTTACGCGCGCTCGTATCCGGACCGTCCGTTGCGGGGAAGCGCGCCACATAACAAAATTCTCGCGCGTTGCAAGCGTAGCGGACAGTGAGTAGCACAAGCCAAACATTCTTGAGGGGATCATACATGACAATTTTGCCTGTGACACTTTCTGCCGCAGCGGCCGCGGCAATTCTCAATATCTGGCTGATGGTGCGGGTGGGCGCGGTCCGTTCCAGCGCGAAGGTGTTTGTCGGCGATGGCGGAGAGGAAGCGGTGGTGCGGCGGATGCGTGCGCATTCGAATTTCGTCGAGAACGCGCCGATTGTGCTGATCCTGATCGCGGCGATCGAGCTGGCGGGCAAAGGCGGCGTGTGGCTGCCCTACGTCGCAGGCCTGTTCATCCTCGCCCGCGTCGCGCATGGCTTCGGCATGGATGGCGGCGCGCTGAGCAAGGGGCGGATGGTCGGCACAATTGTCTCGATGCTCACACTGATCGGCCTGGCCGTGGTCGCGATCCTGATCCCGCTGCGGGTGATTTAGGGTTGGGTGCGGGCAACAGCTCGTTGCCGCGCTTGGGCATTTGTTCGGGCAAGCATATGTCCCACGCTAGGCCAATCCGCTCCAACAAGCGGATGAAAAGATAGCCCCAGTCGCTTTGGCCCGGATACAGGCCGATCTTCGCGCTGCCCGGATATGCGTGGTGGTTGTTGTGCCACGCTTCTCCCATCGTGATCAGGCCAGCCCACGGCACGTCATGCGCTTGAACACCGGCCCCGCGAACAAGCCATGATTGCGGGCCCTGACGGTGGGCAAGATGGCCGACAAACCAATGACCATGAACGGTCAAGGCGACCCGAACAAATACTCCCCATACGACAAATGGCATGCCGCCGATAAGCCATAGGACCGCCGCGACCGGCACTTGTTGCCACATCCAACTCGCCTCAAGCCAGCGGATGAAACGGCTCTTTTCCAGCCGCGACAAATCGAATTCGGGCGGATGGTCAAGCTCCAAGCGGCAATGCAGCTGCCACCACGCATCCATAAGGATCGGGCGGCGGTGCGCGAGATAATCGTGACAGTCGGCCTTGCGTTGCGCCCAATCGCGTAGGTCATGCGTTTTCACGATCCAGATCGGCCCGCTCATTCCAGCTATCGCCCCGCACCAGATCAGAAACCGGCGGATTGCCGGTGTGGTCGAGAAACTGCCATGGATCAGCAACCGGTGAAATCCAACCGAATGGCCCAGCAACAGCATCGCGCCGGTCAACCCCAGCCCTACCGCCACCGCCAGAGACGTGGTGTAGAACGGAACCAGAATGAGGGCTGCGGCCAACATACCGCCGTTCCAAAGGCTGTGGGCGGCATCCCAACGGACCTGTCCGGTTCTTGGATCGGCCTCCGGTGCTTCGATGATCCAGTTCACTTCGCACCGGTCGCGACCCACCTGCGTATCCATCGAGCAACTCCATAGGTAATTAATGTATGACTTAATTACCTATGCGGGCTGGTAAGAATTTAAGCAAGCCCTTATATAAAGACGCATGCAGAAAGTTTTTGAAGCACTCGCATCCACTGTGCGCCGGAAAATCCTCGCTTATCTCTCCGAATCCGAGCTGACAGCCGGACAGATTGCGGAGCGTTTTGACATCTCGAAGCCCGCTGTTTCGCAACATCTCAACGTGCTGCAAAATGCTGAATTGGTGGAAAGCGAAAAGCGTGGCCAATTTGTCCACTACCGCATCGTGCGCGACAATCTGACCAACACGCTCAACAGTTACGTGCAAGAAGTTTGCCCCGTATCCCGCCCTCTGAAGCGCGAAAGCAAGGCGCTTGGTGAAGGTGTCGAAGCGGCGAACACCGAGCGTGACGATCAGCTCAACGCGTAATCACTCACAAACGCATTCGTCTTACGCTCCTGACCAAACGTGCTGGTCGGGCCGTGGCCGGGGATGAAGGTGATGTCCTCGCCCAGCGGCCAGAGGCGTTGGGTGATCGAATCGATCAGATCCTGATGATTGCCGCGCGGGAAATCGGTGCGCCCGATTGAGCCTTGGAACAGCACATCGCCGACAATCGCAAAACGGCTGGGCTGGTGGACAAAGACCACGTGGCCGGGCGTGTGGCCGGGGCAATGGACCACGTCGAGCGTCAGTTCACCCACCGTCACTGTATCGCCATGCTCCAGCCAGCGGGTCGGCGTGAAGCTCTTGGCTTCCATACCATAGCGCGCGCCGTCATTGTCGAGCTGCTCGATCCAGAACAGGTCGTCCTTGTGCGGCCCCTCGATCGGCAGGCCGAGTTCGTCCGCCAGCATCCCCGCCTGCCCGCAATGGTCCAGATGGCCGTGTGTGATGAGGATTTTCTCCAACTCCACCCCGGCCTTGGCCACCCCCGCCTTCAGCTTGTCGAGATCGCCGCCGGGATCCGTCAGCGCCCCGCGCATGGTCTTGGTGCACCAGATAAGCGAGCAGTTCTGTTGAAGCGGCGTCACTGGCATAATGGCCGCGCGCATGGGGGGGAGTGGTTTGTCGGTCATATCTGTGATCTGCGCATTCCGGTCTGAAAGGGCAAGACCGATTTGTGCGTCAATCGAGAATGACAGGATCGGCCCAAGGCCCAACATCCAATTCAATTGCCATTGGCTCAACTCTCTTGAATGCAGCTCCAGTGTCCATTTTCTCTCTTAGAGCCTGCCTAGCCTCGTCAGGCGATCCATAAAGACCAGAAGCCGGATACTCGTTCATCCAGTAGAGGTCGCCATTTCGAAGAATCTCGGTCACGAACTGATAAAGTCCGTCTGGCCGAACGCAGAGCCGCCCTCGTCTTTTTTCCTTCAAGATCACTTCAAGATTGATGACTTTCATCAGGAAATCCTAAATCCGCCCGCCCTTCCATACAACGCGGCCGATAATCTCGATATCCTCGGCTTCGACGGTAACCGGTGGGTAGGCCATGTTTTGCGAGAGCAGTGCGAAGCGCCCTGCCCCGGCGCTGGCGACGCGCTTTACCATAAGGCTGTCACCCAGCCGCACGACATGCACGCCGTCGCGAAAAGCGCGCTCTGACCGGTCGACGAGGATTTCGTCGCCATCATTGAGCAGCGGCTCCATCGAATCGCCCTCGACCGTGATCGCAGATAGTTGCGCGCGCTCCAGACCCTGTTCGGTCAGCCAGCGGCGCGAGAATCGGAAGGCGTCGAAGGCTTCCTCGCCATCGGGCAACGCGCCCGGCCCTGCCGATGCGCCAATATCCATGCGAGGCACGTCGACATAATCGGACAGGCGCGGCGGCGGGGCGCTCGATGCCATTTCGCTCGCGGGGATATACGTATAGGATTTATCCTTTGCCTCGAGCAGTTCGCCTTCCGAAACACCGAAGAATTGTGCGAGTGTGCGCCGGTCCCCCTCCTCCAGCTTGCGCGGCGAACCCTTGCGGATGAACTGCTGAAGATAGGTCGGGTTGCGACCGAGCATCTCGGAGAGGCTGGTGAGGCTCGCGCCGCGCTCTTGCGACAGATCGAGCAGGCGCTTGCGGGGGCCTTCGGGCGGGGTTGATGGGGCTTTCGTCATATTTCCTTCCTACATCATGTATTTTTCCTAGACAAGTAGGAATTGAGGTGGAACATTTAAAGAACATTGAGTGATTCGCCCGACCGCGCGGCCCGCTCAATCGAACCGAAACAAGGGAGCCACCATGCTGATCCGTACTGTCGAAACCTTCCTGAAAGAGCACGATATGCCCGCCACCAAGTTTGGCCGCCTCGCCGCGCATGACCCGCGCTTTGTGCTCGATCTGCGTATGGGCCGCATCCAGCGCCCGCGCACCGAAGCGCGCACCCGCCAATGGATGCGCGACTATGCGCTCGCCGCCAAAATGAAGGCGACTGCAGAAGCGAACGCCAACGCCGCCGTGATCGAAACCAAATCCACCGCCCCCGCGCCCCGCCACTTCGCCCAATCGGAGATGACCCATGTTGCTTGAAGCCGCTCCCGAAACAAAATCCGCCGATCCTGTCGCCGACCCTGCTTCGGCTTCGTCCATGCAGGCATCCGCCCGCCGCGCGCGCCGCTATCGCCCCAAGCGCACCACTTCGGACCGGGTGCGCGAAGCGCTGTTGGTGCTGGCCGAGGGGCGCGCTAGCTTGCTCACCCACGAAGAGCGCGCATGGTCTTCGATAACCTTCAGCGGCACCCGCCACGAAGTGATGCTAGATTTTGACGGGGCCGAAGCGGTCGCGGTCGGCGAGGAATTCATCGCCAACCTGCCCGAGCACGAATTCCGCATTCCCGGTCAGCTGGTCGCCGAAGCAACCGTGCGCGAGACCGATCACCGCTTCGGCGCGGATGAGCGGATGGTGGTGACGGCGGTGCTGCTGTTGTTGGAGGATGTGTGAGCGGCACCCCAACTCTGCCGCTGCCCCCCCGCTCCCCTCGGAGAGAGGAAAGGCGAGCGATCCGCGACCCGCAATGAGGGATGCTAGGTTCTTCGCACCACCAGATTCCTGATTTCGCTCATGTCCTCCATCGCGAAGCGGATGCCTTCGCGGCCGAGACCTGAATCCTTCACCCCGCCATAGGGCATGTTGTCGACGCGATAGCTGGGGACATCGTTGATCACCACGCCGCCGACATCGAGCCGGTCCCACGCATCGTACATCTGGAACAGGTCGCGGGTGAAAATGCCCGCTTGCAGGCCGAATTTCGAGTTGTTCACTTCGTCCAGCGCCTCGTCGAATGCGCTGAACTTTTGCAGGATCGCGAGTGGGCCGAACGCCTCTTCGGTGTTCGCTTTGGCATCGCCCGGCACCCCTTCGAGCAGCGTCGCCTCCAGCATATTCCCATTGGTCAGCCCGCCGCCGGTGAGCAGACTTGCGCCCGCCTCGACCGCTTCGTCGATCCAGCCTTTGAGCCGCGTTGCCTCGCCTTTGGAGATCATCGGGCCGATGAAGGTCTCGCGCTGTTTCGGATCGCCCGCGATCAGCGTCTTGGTCTTTTCGACCAGCATCGGCTTGAAGGTGTCATAGACGTCTTCGTGGATCAGGATACGTTGCACCCCGATGCAGGATTGGCCCGATTGGTAGAACGCGCCGAAGATAATCCGCTCCAGCGCGTCATCCAGATCGGCGTCCTTGTCGACGATCACCGCAGCGTTGCCGCCCAGTTCGAGCACCACCGGCTTCTTGCCCGCTTTGGCCTTGAGCGCCCAACCCACGCCGGGCGAGCCGGTAAAGCTGAGCAGCTTCAGCCGCTCGTCCTCGGTGAACAGGTCGGCGCCATCGCGGCTGGCGGGCAGGATCGAAAAAGCGCCCTCGGGCAGCACATCGCATTCGGCCAGCACCTCGCCCATGATCAGCGCGCCGAGCGGCGTCTTGGACGCAGGCTTCATCACAAACGGACAGCCCATCGCAATCGCGGGAGCGATCTTGTGCGCGGCCAGGTTCAGCGGGAAGTTGAACGGCGAGATAAAGCTGCACGGGCCAATCGGCACCCGCTTCCACATCGCCGAATATCCGCGCGCACGCTCCGAAATATCGAGCGGCATGACCTCGCCATAATTGCGCACCGCCTCTTCGGCTGCGATGCGGAAGGTGTCGATCAGCCGGGTGACCTCGCCTTCGGAATCGTTGATCGGCTTGCCCGCTTCGACGCAAAGCGCATAGGCCAGCTCGTCAAACCGCTCCTTGAACCGCGCGACACAATGCATCAGCACGTCCTGCTTCTCAAAGCTCGCCAGCCGCGCCATCGGCTCGGTCGCGCGCACCGCCCCCGCAATCGCTTCGTCGATCACGTCGGGTGTCGCCAGCGCGGTGCGAAACGCCACTTCGCCAGTGTATTTATCCGTAACCGCAAGATCGGTGTTGGGCTGCGCTGCCTTGTTGTTGAGGTAGAGCGGATAGACGTCTCTGAGGGTCGGCATCGAGCCTCCTATTATTCGCCGCAAAGCATATTGAGGTCTTCGCGCTGGACCGAATTGCCCATTTTGGCTTCGACCGTGATCTCGCCCATGCAGGATGCGTCTTCGAGCATCATGGTCCGATAGGTTGTTTTTTCGAGCAACAGTCTCTCGATTTTGCGCTGCTTAATAACGCTGCCTTTGCTGTCATAGACGGTGATGAACAACGGCGTTTCGGAGAAGATTTGTCCGTCTGCCTTGATCACCGCGCGGATCACCATGTCCGAAGCGTTTTCCTGCGCGGAGCCTTCGCCTATCACGGTGTTGTAGGCGGTGAAATAGCCGTTGCCAGCGAGGTTTACGGACATTTTGCCTGATTGTTCGTAGAGCAGGCGGGCTTCGACGGACACGGTCGGTTGAGAGGCTTCCTGCGCTATGGCCGCCGACGGCAGCGCACATGTGAATGCGCCGGTGAAAGCGATTGCCGCCATAGGCAGCGCGATTGCGAATTTCTTGAACATAGTACCCTCTCCAATTGCCCAGCCCGGCATCAAAGCGCCGCGCTCAGTTCCTTGATATCGTGATTCAAAATCTGATCGTTCTCACTGTAATCAACCGGGCAGTCTATGACATGAACGCC
>JBCCOF010000132.1:0-6604 GCA_039025455.1 Pseudomonadota bacterium
GCGCGTTTGGCGCGGCTCATATCCTGACCGATCATCGCCGCTTCGGCGCTTTGGGTGGACCAGCGCTCGTCCCACAGCAGCACCGGCAGCTTGAAGGCTTCCACGCAATTGCGGGCAAACGCACGCGAGCTCTGCGCGCGGGGGCCTTCGCTGCCATCCATATTGCGTGGCAAGCCCAGCACAATGCCTTTGATGGAGCGCGAAGCGATCAATTCGGCCAGCACCGCACGGTCACGCGCCCATTTGCCCCGGCCCAAAGTCTTACCATTGGTCGCAAAGCGCCAGCCTGCATCGCACACCGCCGTGCCAATCGTCTTGGTGCCCAGATCAAGCCCGAGCAGCGCTCCGCCATCGGGCAGAGCCTCGTGGAAGTCGGCGGCGCCCTCGTAGATCAGGATGCTGTCTCTTGCGCAGCCGCCCACGCATTCACCCGCCGCACGACATCTGCTCTGGTGTTCGACCAGAACAGCGGAATGTCATAGACGTGGTAATTGTTGCCCGGCAGCACGTAAGAGCCAAGCTCCGGCGGATCACCGATTAGCAACAGCCCGCGATCATCGCAGCGTGCTGGGACCGCGTTTGGCACCAATTGTCCGCTGGTGATCTCGTCATTGGGAACCAGTGTGCCCAGATTGGCGCTTGCAGGGGCGCTGCCGCCAAAGGTGCCGGTCAGGGGGTTGGTGCACAGAATGGTGCTGCCCCCGCGCTTTTCCCCGTCAAAGCCGGTCGAGTTGGCATAGGTTTCGATAACGCTCGAAGGGTCGGCGGGTTCGGCAAAACTGGACCAAGAGAGCAGGCATCCGGTTTGAGCTGCGGTGGCACAGGCCGCGATGCCCATCGATGGCAGGTCGTGATCGACTGAAATCGGCCAGCCGATTGCATAGCTTGCGACGACCCGCTCGGCATAGTCGGCGTCTTTCACTTCCTCGCGCAACAGGCGGATCAGGTGCAGCGCGCCCTGGCTATGCCCGGCGAGCACAATCGGCGTGTCTGTATCGACCGTTTCAAGGAAATAGCGGAAGGCCTCCCGCACATCCTGATAGGCTGCATCGATCGCCTTTTGGCCCTCCGGCGCGTCGGTCAAAAAGGCTCCCATGGTCGCCTGACGATAGCGCGGAGCCCAGATTTCCGAAGCGGCGTTGAACGGGCTGGCCATGCCGCGGACATAGGTTCGCGCGATCCGGTCTGCGTCGGTGTCGGCTTCCTCACCCATCGGCGCATTCCAGCTGGAGCGCTCAAGATAGCTGGTCGGGTGGACGAAGAAGACCGCGAAGTCTTGTTCGGGCTTTTCCGGAGCATCGGCGGCGGCTGTTGGTTCCTCGGCTTCAGAGCCCGTTTCCTCACCATCGGCCGTTGCCACCGAAGGTTGCCACCGCGCCGGGTCCTTTGCGCCAATTCCGGGGCGCGAATACCACAGGCCGGGGTCCTGATAGGCATTCTCTTCCAACGGCTTTTGCGGGGTGAATTCGGTTGAGGGGACCAGCGCAATCGCCGCCAGCTCCTCCTTGAACATCTCGTAACCGATACGCCCGATCAGGAAGATGATGATGCAGAACGCTACGAAGTAGAGAAATTTCTTGGCCATGATGTCCGCGCGCTAATGAACTTTAGTTGTCAGCGCTGGAGGCGGCTTGGCGTTCCGGCTTTTCTTCGATTCCGGGGCGCAAAGTGGTCCAAGCCCGCCCGCTGCGCATGCTCGTGAACCAGCTGACCGGGTTCCACGTTGTCGATCCGTCGAGCGAAAAGGTGATGAATTCGGCCCGCCCGCCAATATTTTCCAGCGGGATTGGACCAAGCAGCCCGCGATCGCTCAGCTCTTCACGGCTATCGGCGCTTTGATCACGGTTGTCGCCCATCACGAAAACCTCGTCGTCGCCAAGCGTGGTTGGGCCGTAATTGTCGAGGCTTTGCTCGACGAAGTCGATGACTGTGTAGGTAGCGCCGTTGGGCAGCGTCTCGCGAAAGGTCGGCGGTTCGTAATACTGTTTGCCATCGGCGCCGGTGGTCTTGAATTGGTCAAACGCATCAAGACACGGGCTCTCGACCGTTGATCCGTCGGCCATGGTGTCGGGGCAGAGCAGATCAGGCTCAAACGGAATGCGCACATCGGCGATCTGCTCGCGCTTGATCGGCTCTCCGTTGAGGATGATGATGCCCTCTTTCACTTCGATGGTATCGCCGGGCAGGGCGACCACGCGCTTGATGTAATCCTCGTTGCGCTGCGGATGCACCGGAATAACAATGTCGCCATATTCGGGCGTATCACCCAGCACACGCCATTCTCCACGCGGGAGCATGTGAAAGCTCGCCGAGGCCCATGACCAGCCATAAGGGTATTTGCTCACCACCAACCGGTCCCCGACATACAGATTTGGCATCATCGAGGTTGATGGGATGTAGAACGGCTTCGCCACAAGGCTGTGGAACACAAGCACGCCGAGCAGCATAAGCGCCAGCCCGCGAAATTCAGCAAACCAGTTTACCTTCTCGTCCCCGGACGATGTTTCAGCTTTGGCTTCGGTATCAGACACTGTGGTTCCGTTTCAGTATAGCAGAGCGCTCTTGGCGTCTCAGAGCGCGCGCGCTTCGATGATTACGAAGGCCTGCGCCCATGGATGGTCGTCGGTTAGGGTAAGATGAATGTGTGCCTCATGGCCGGAAGGGATCATTTCTTCAAGCCGCTTTGCCGCGCCGCCGGTGAGAGCAAGTGTCGGCGCGCCCGATGGAGCGTTTACGACGCCGATATCTTTCATAAACACGCCGCGCTTGAACCCGGTGCCCACTGCCTTGCTGAACGCCTCTTTGGCGGCGAAGCGCTTGGCGTAAGTTCCGGCGATGGTGAAGGGGCGGCGGCGGGCCTTGGCGCGCTCGGTCTCGGTAAAGACGCGGTTTTCAAACCGCTCCCCGAACCGCTCGAGCGAATTGGCAATGCGTTCGATATTACAGAGGTCAGAGCCGGTGCCGATGATCATTTGAAACCTGTCGAGATTACCGCGAATAAGAGCATCGCGCCGATGATGTGCAGAAAGACCTGCGATTTGAACAGCGGATGGGTGAAATCACCCTTGGCCATTTTGAGCGCGCCGACATAGCCGAAAATCTGCAACGCGACCCAGCCGATTGCGAAAGGCCGCATTATGCCGGTGTTGAGCGCAAAGCCTAGAAACCCGATGGCCGCCAGGAACAGGATGGCTGCTCCAAATGCCCAGCGTTTCTGATCGCTGCTCAGTTCGGGGATGTCTTCTTGGGTCACCTCAGCGCGCCTCATCCATCAATTCGCGCATACGCCTGATGGCCGGTTCGAGGCCACTAAAGATTGCCTCTCCAATTAGGTAATGGCCGATATTGAGTTCGGCGATCTGGGGGATGGCAGCGATTGGCTGGACGTTTTCAAATGTCAGCCCGTGGCCGGCATGCGGTTCGATTCCGTTCTTGGCGGCGAGGGCGGCCATGTCGCTGATTTTGCGCACTTCGCTCGCCACCCGATCATTGTCTCCATCGAGAAACGCGTGCGCATATTCGCCGGTATGGAATTCGACCACGGGCGCGCCGAGGCGGAGCGCGGCGTCGAGCTGGCGTTCATTGGCTTCGATAAACAGCGAGACCCGAATGCCCGCCTCGTGCAATTGGTCGACGATGGGGACAAGGTGGTTGTGCAGCCCCGCCGCGTCCAGCCCGCCTTCCGTGGTGCGCTCCTCGCGCTTTTCCGGCACGATACAGGCGGCGTGCGGCTTATGGCGCAGAGCAATCTCAAGCATTTCCCGCGTCGCGGCCATTTCGAGGTTGAGCGGGAGGTTCGTCGCCTCCTGAATACGCGCAAGGTCCTCGTCGCGGATGTGCCGCCGGTCTTCGCGCAAATGAGCTGTAATGCCATCGCCGCCAACCTCTGCGACAATCTGGGCCGCGCGCACAGGGTCGGGGTGGTCACCGCCGCGTGCGTTCCGGATCGTGGCGACGTGATCGATATTGACGCCAAGGCGCAAGGGGTTTGAGCGCTGGTGTGTGGTCATTCTTTCCTGCTTCCCGGTTTGGTCACAGCTACGCTGGCCAATGCGTCCGGGATGTCGGCCTCGTCATAGGTTGGAAAGTCGATGGCGACCAAGGGGTAGAACGGCACGCCCAGATCGACCGAACCGCCCGACCGGTCGACGAGCGAGCATTCCGCGATGACTTCGCCGCCTTCATGGCCGACCGCCGCAATGGCTTCGCGGCTCGAAAGGCCGGTGGTGACAACATCTTCGACCATCAGAACTTTCGAACCTGGTTCAAGCGCGAAGCCCCGACGCAGGTGAAAGGTGCCTTCTGGCCGTTCAAGGAACAGCGCATCCTTGTCCAGAGCGCGGCCCACTTCGTGCCCCATGATGATGCCGCCCATCGCTGGCGAGACAACAACATCGACCTGTTCGAGCAGGTCGGCGGGTATTTTTGCACAGGTTGCAGCGGCCAATCGAGCGGCGCGGGCCGGGTTCATCAGAACCCTTGCGCATTGCAGATAGTGCCCCGAATGCCTGCCCGAGGAGAGCTTGAAATGCCCTTCAAGCAAGGCTCCGCAGCTACGGAATTCGTCGAGGACCTGTTCCGTATTGAGATATGTAGTCATCCCGAATGACTTCCTGATAGTTGTTGATTGGTTCGCCAGACTTGCGCGTGCAACATGGCTGCTTGCATAATTTTCTCCCTAGAAGCGCTTGAGGCACTGGGCAAGCGCGGCTAAAGGGACAAAGAAGCTGGCAGCAATGTCGGCATCAGCGCTGTGCGCTCGGGGGCTTCGTATAAGTGCTTAGGGCGGGCAGTATGGGATTAAAATCGAAGAGATTTAGGCACACTTTTATGGGTCATGCACTCACCCGCGTGGATGTTCGGATCATGTCGCTTCTGGCGGCTGTTGCTGTTGCGTTTGCTGCATTGTTCGCGTCGCAGTCAGCTTTTGCACAGGAGCCTGCGCCGGAGGCGCCCGTTGTTGAAGCCCCTGGCGCTGAATCCCCTGCCACCGACGCCGCGCCTGCTGATGCAGCGGCTCCGGTTGAAGCGCCTGCTGCGAGCGAAGGCGGATATGTCCCGATGGAGCCGACCAAGGGCAAGGGCATGCCCACCGACCCGCGCGATGGCGAGCCGGGTAGCGTGCTCAAATCTATGACATTCCAGGACCAGTACACCGACGATGGCGCCTATGCGCTTGGCATGCATGATTACATCTTGCTGCCGGTGATCACTGTGATCAGCTTGTTTGTGCTCGGCCTGCTTTTCTACGTCATTTTCCGGTTTAACGCGCGTCGCAATCCCGAGCCTTCGCGCACGACGCACAACACCATGATCGAGGTTATCTGGACGGTTGTTCCGGTTCTGATCCTGGTGGTGATCGCGGTTCCTTCGATCACACTGCTGGCGCGCCAGTATGAAACGCCGCCAGAGGAAGCCGTCACGATTAAGGCTATCGGGTATCAGTGGTACTGGGGATATGAATATCCCGATCATGGCGTTGGCGAAATCGTCTCCAACATGCTTAGCGATGCCGATGCGAAAGCAAATGGTGAGCCCGCGCAACTGGCCGTCGATAACCGTATGGTGGTGCCAGCCAACACCCCGCTTCGCATCCAGACCACCGCTGCTGACGTGATCCACGCGTTTGCGGTCCCGTCGCTTTGGTTCAAGATGGATGCAGTGCCCGGACGCCTCAACGAAAAGCTGCTCACCATCAAAGAGCCGGGCGTCTATTACGGCCAATGCTCCGAACTGTGCGGCACGCGTCATGCTTACATGCCGATCGCGGTCGAAGCGCTTCCGCCAGACGAGTTTGAAGCTTGGGTGAAAGAGCAAGGCGGCACCATGCCGGGCGAAGAAGAGCCCGCTGCGGCTGAACCAGCTGAAGGTGATGCAGGTGAAGAAGCGCCTGCCGACGCTGAAGCTGCTGACAGCGACTCCTGAGGCACCGCACCCGCAGCCTTATCGATCATTTGACTAACAAAACGAACTGAAACCGAGAGACACACACGATGGCCACCACCGCAGAGGGTTTCGACATTCCAGCCGACGATCACGCGCATGACGCGGATCACAAGCCGGGCTTTTTCGCTCGTTGGTTTATGTCGACCAACCACAAGGATATCGGCACGCTGTATCTGATCTTCGCGATCTTCGCGGGGATCATCGGGGGTGCGATTTCCGGCATCATGCGCGCCGAACTGGCGGAGCCGGGTATCCAGTACCTGCAATGGTGGGCGGACTTCATGGGCAACACGCCCGGTGACACTAACGCCGCGCTGCATATGTGGAACGTGTTCATCACCGCGCACGGCCTGATCATGGTCTTCTTCATGGTCATGCCCGCGATGATCGGTGGCTTTGGTAACTGGTTCGTGCCGCTGATGATCGGCGCGCCGGATATGGCCTTCCCGCGTATGAACAATGTCTCGTTCTGGTTGACCGTTGCCGGTTTTGTCAGTCTGTTGTTCTCACTGTTTGTGCCCGGTGGTGCTGCCACGGGCGCAGGCGTCGGCTGGACGGTCTATGCGCCGCTATCGACAACAGGCGCGGTCGGCCCGGCGGTCGATTTCGCGATCTTCTCGCTCCACTTGGCGGGAGCTGGCTCGATCCTTGGTGCAAC
>JBCCOF010000133.1:0-6596 GCA_039025455.1 Pseudomonadota bacterium
ACGCGGGTAACTTCGGTCATGTATTTATCCTGATTCGGGTGGGCGCCTGATAACAAAAAGGGCGCGGAATACTGCCGCGCCCTAATGGCTTATCGCGGTGTTGCATTCAAGCGCGGATGCGCCCGAAAAACCACGGAGGATCGAGAGGCTCGAGATCCCTGCTTTCGCAGGGATGACGCAAAACTTCGCGCCGCTATCGCGGCTGAGTTTTGCGTCACTTGATCCCGTCACGCTCCATCCGCTTGCGCTCAAGCTTGCGAGCGCGGCGCACAGCAGCAGCCTTTTCACGGGCGCGCTTCTCGCTCGGCTTTTCGTAGTGGCGACGCAATTTCATCTCGCGATAGACGCCCTCACGCTGCAGCTTCTTCTTGAGCGCGCGCAGAGCTTGATCGACATTGTTATCGCGAACCATGATTTGCATACTAAGAACACTACCTTCTTGAACAACGAACAGAGCCCGCAAAAGCGCGGGAATGCGCGTGAAATTGACGCTAAAAAGGGCGCGATTCCCGTTGGAACGCGCTCCGAATGGGCACCGCATAGTGCAAATGTAGGAAATTGGCAAGACAAAGCGCGCTTTGCATCGCCGATGCGCGCGGCTAAGGCAGCCCTCGCAATGACCAGCGCGCTTTCCCCTTTAACCGCAACCGCCTTTGTCGCCGCAGGCGGCGCGATTGGTGCGGTGGGTCGCTATGCGCTGGGTCAGGCTTTCGCGGGTCTTTTGGGGAGCAGCGGTTTCCCATGGGCGATTCTAAGCGTCAACATCCTTGGTAGTCTTGCAATGGGCCTGTTGTTCGGGTGGTTCGCCTCACATGACGGCGGGACCGAGACACAGCGATTGTTCTTGGCGGTCGGCATTCTGGGCGGCTTCACCACATTCAGCGCCTTCAGTCTGGAGATCATCCTCTTGATCCAGCGCGGGGCCATCGCCCTCGCCTGCGCCTTCATCGCCGCATCGGTGATTGGCGGCGTCGCGGCGCTTTATCTGGGGCTAACCCTCGCGAAAGGCTCCGCATGAGCGACAAGGTTCGACAGTTCACAATTAGCGAGGATGATGACGGCATCCGGCTTGACCGGTGGTTCAAACGCAACCTGCCGCAGATCGGCTTTGCAACCATATCGCGCTGGGCGCGCACCGGTCAGGTCCGCGTCGATGGCAAGCGCGCCAAGCCCGAAGATCGGCTCGCCGAGGGTCAGGTGCTGCGCGTTCCACCCGGTGGCAACGCTCCCGCTGGCAAGCCAAAACGACAGCGCCGCGAATTGACCGCCGATGATATTGCCGAGGCGCGCGACATGGTGATCCGCGAGACCAAGACCGCGATTGTCCTCAACAAGCCGCCCGGCCTCGCCACCCAAGGCGGCAGCAAGACGCATCGCCATGTCGACGGGCTTCTCGATGCCTTTGTGGAAGATGAGGAAACGCCCCGCCCGCGCCTCGTCCACCGGCTCGACAAGGACACATCGGGCGTGCTGCTGATCGCGCGCACGCCGGGCAGCGCTGCGGCCTATTCCAAGCGCTTCGCCGGACGCACGGCGCGCAAGGTGTATTGGGCGCTGGTCGTCGGAAGGCCCGAGATTGCCGAGGGGATTATCGAGGCACCGCTCGCCAAGCAGCCGGGGACCGGCGGCGAGAAGATGCACGTCGATGAGGAGAACGGCGCTCCGGCAAAGACCCGCTATCGCGTGGTCGACCGAGCGGGACAGCGCGCGGCGTGGGTCGAGCTGGAGCCGCTGACCGGGCGCACACACCAGCTGCGCGTGCATATGGCCGCGATCGGTCATCCGATTGTCGGCGATGGCAAATATGGTGGTCAGGACGCGTTTTTGACCGGCGCGGTCAGCCGCAAGATGCACCTGCATGCGCGCCGCCTGATCATTGCCGAACCCGGACGCAACACCACTGGCGCGAAGACCGGTGGCGGCAAGCTGGACGTAACCGCCGAATTGCCCGAGCATTTCGCCGCCAGCATGGAAGCGCTGGGCTTTGATGAAAGCGCCAGCGATGCCTCCCCGATCCGCGACGAAGCCCCCGAACGCACGCCCGCGCAAAAAAAACAGGCCGCGCGCCAGCACGCCAAGCAATATCGCAGGGACCGGCGTGGCGAGCGAAAAAGCCGCGCGACATCGGCGGGAACGGCGAAGCGGAAGGCAAAAGCGAAGGCAGCGGCGAAAAAGGGCGGGCCAAGGGGGCGGCGCAAGTGAGCGGAATCCGGCTGGCCGTGTTCGATTGCGACGGAACGCTGGTGGATAGCCAGGCGGATGTCTGCTGGGCGATGGGCCACGCCTTTGCCAAAGCCGGTCTTCCCTCGCCCGACCTCAACCAGGTGCGCCGCATGGTGGGTTTGAGCCTGCCGGTCGCGGTGCGCGAATTGGTGCCGGGGATTGGCGACAAAGATGCCCGCGCAGTCGCCGAACTGTACAAATCCAGTTTTCGCGCGCGCCGCGAAGAGGGACTTGTGCAAGAGCCACTTTATGAGGGCATTGCCGAGCTTCTGCGCGCGCTTCACGCCGATGGATGGCAGCTTGCTGTGGCAACAGGCAAATCGGATCGCGGCCTTGCAGCGTGTTTGGCCAATCACGGGCTGACTGAGCTGTTTGTCTCGCTCCAGACCGCTGATCGTCACCCGTCAAAGCCGCACCCCTCGATGCTGAACGAGGCCTTGTTCGATGCGGGCGCGCAGGCGAGCGAGGCGGTGATGATCGGCGACACGACCTTTGACATACATATGGCGCGCGCCGCCGGTGTGCGTGCCGTGGGCGTTGCGTGGGGCTATCACGAGCCGGACGAGCTGAAGCAGGCCGGCGCCGCAGCGGTGGCAGAAACGGTCGAGCACCTCGGGGAATTGCTGTGAACGAGATCCAGCCGCCCAGCCAGACCGAGCAAATTGCAAAGCGACGGTTCCTTATCATGGGAGCGACACGCATCGGTGCACTGGTGGCTTTGCTGGTCGGGCTTGCAATCGCACGCACGGTGATCGACGCACCCTATTGGCTGGGCGTGGTGTTGGCGATTGGCGGGATGTTGGCGTTTTTCTTCGGCCCGCCGCTGCTGGCCAAACGATGGAAAGCCGGCGATCGGGAACGCAGGGAATGAAGCGCTTCTACAAGGCGGCCACGGCTCAGGAGGTCGATGGCGGGTGGCAGGTTATGCTCGACAGCCGAGGCATGAAAACTGTCAAAGGCTCTCCCCAGATCGTGCCAAGTGAAGCGTTGGCCGAGGCGCTGGCTGACGAATGGGCGCGGCAGGGTGAAGAGATTGATCCCAAGAGCTTTGTCTTTCGCGATATGGCGGATTACGCGATTGATATCGTCGCGCCCGATGTGGCGGCGAAGGCGGACGAATTGACCGCCTATGGCGACACTGACACGCTGCTCTATCGCGCCGATCCCGATCAGCCGCTCTACCCGCGCCAGCTTGAGGTGTGGGAGCCGATTGTGACCGCGTTTGAAGCGCGCGAAGGGGTGAAAATGACGCGGGTAAGCGGCATTCTTCACCGCCCGCAAGCCCCCGAAGCGCTGGCCAAGCTGCGCGCCAAGCTAAGCGGCCAAAGCCCGTTTGCACTTGCCGGGCTTGAGACGATGACCACCCTCGCCGCTTCGCTCATCATAGGTCTTTCATCTATGGAGCCGGAGACAGACGCCGAGGCGCTTTGGAACGCGGCGAGCCTTGAGGAGGATTGGCAGGCCGATCTATGGGGCCGTGACGAAGAAGCCGAGGAACGCCGCGCCAAACGGCAAGCCGGTTTTCTGAGAGCGCGCGAGTTTACCCGGCTTTCTCAGCCTTAGTCTCTTCCTTTGGTGGAGGCGGAGGCGGCGGCGGGTTTTCGACGATCCACTGCGCGACTTCGGCAACGACGCGGTTCGCCGCTCTGTTCAGAGCCGGTCCGACCGCAGCAGGCTCTGGCAGAACACCGCTTTCGCGCGCCTCGAACCGCCTTGTGATGACTTGCCTGCCATCGGCATCGGTGCGCACCGCGTCATAGACCACGACCACTGAAGAACTCTGCGCATCATAACCCATTTCAAGCAGCGTCCCGCGCAGCGTCTGCTTCGCCAGAGCGGGGGTGTCGTCGCTATCGAGCACCAGCATCGGCCCACGCGCACGCAGCGCCTCGCCCAGCAAACGCCGGAACAGCCGCGACGGGCGCTCGACCCAATAAGCCTCCTGCAAATAGGCGATCTCGGTCTCGCTCACTGTCACAGGAATTCGCGACACGTTGAGCTTGGCCGGTACTTCGGGAATGCGCACCGCAATCGGGCCGTCTTCGAGACGCGTTGTTGTCCCGGTGGTGTCCGCGCCATTCGGCGAAAGCGTCAGCAAGCTGGCGGGCGGCTCGGGCGTCAGGTTGAGGCTGCACGCGCCAAGCGCGGATGCGGCGAACGCCATGGCAGCAACACGTGCCGACTGTTTCAATCGGTGTGTCATCTGTTACCTCCGTCCGGCTCGTAATCAGGCAGGCTGGGCCGTCCCAAGAGCGAGCTTGCGCCTTCATTCTCAAGCCGCTCCGTCACCGCGCGCAGGGACTGGCTGGTCACGCGCAAATCCTGCAATGTTGCCTCGGCAGCGGGCAAAGTAGTCTCTCGCAGAGCGCGCGCAGCTGGCCGAGCGTCCTCCAGCGTATCAGACAGGGACTTGGCCGCTGTCTTGGCCGAAGCCAGCGTGTTGCGCAGTTCTTTTGAAAGCTCTGTCCCTTCTTTATCCAAAAGCGCCTCGGTCGATTGCGTCGCTTTCTCGAAGGCGTTCACAGCTTTGGTCACTTCGCGCAGCGCATCGTCAAATTCGTCAAACGATCTCTCAAGCCGTGGCGCGGTGTCCGCCAGTTCGCCGCTCAACCGGTTGGTGTTGCTCAGTATACCTGCGATCTGCGCCTGATTATCCTCGTCGAGGATCTGGTTCAGCCGCTCTGACACGGTGGCCACCCGCTCAAGGATCAGCGGCGCGTCAGCCACAATCTTGCCCAGCCCACCGGTGCCCGCCGGAATGATCGGGCGGTCCTCTGGGCATGGGCTGGTGTCGCATGTCAGCGGGTCAGCCTTGCGCTTGGCTCCATCAAGCAGGATCGAGGACACGCCGGTAAAGCTCGACTGGATCGTTGCGGTGGTCCCCACCAGGATCGGAACGCTTTCGTCAACCCGAATGCGCACGCGCACAAATTCCGGATCGGTAACGGCGATGTCGATTACCTGACCAACCGGCACACCGGCAAAAGTGACCTGAGACCCATTGGTCAGGCCAGAAACCGATTGCTCATAAAGGATGTCGTATTCGCTCTTGGCGCTCTGCCCCAGCTGAGCGACCCAGACGATCCCCGCCGCCAATGCCGCGAGCAGCACCAAAGTGACCACTCCGACCCAAAGGTGATTTGCGCGGGTTTCCATGACCTGACCCTATGAACGTCCTGATGCGGGCTTGTCCATGCGCTTATTGCCCGCTTGAGGGGCTCTCGCCCGCTGCATCTTGCGCGATGAGTGCGCTGTTGTGCGCTTCGTGAGCGCCGCGACCGCGTGGTCCGCCGAAATATTCCATGATCCACGGATGACCGGTTTCCAGCAATTCGGGGATCGTGCCGACCGCAATCACCCGCTTGTCCGCCAGCACCGCGACACGGTCGCAAATCTCGTACAGCGTATCGAGGTCGTGGGTGATCAGAAACACGGTCAAACCCAGCGTCTCTTTCAGCTCCCTGGTCTGCTTATCGAATTTGGCCGCGCCAATCGGATCAAGCCCTGCGGTAGGTTCATCAAGGAACAGCAATTCGGGATCAAGCGCCAGCGCCCGCGCCAATCCGGCGCGCTTTTTCATCCCGCCCGAAAGCTCGGACGGATATTTCGCTATCGCATCTTCGGGTAGGCCCGACAGCAGCACTTTGTAACGCGCAATCTCGCTGCGCAGCTCGGCGCTGATCTCGGGATAGAACTGCTTGAGCGGCACTTCGACATTCTCGCCCACGGTCAGCGTCGAGAACAGCGCGCCGCCCTGAAACAGAACGCCCCAGCGGCACCGCACACCTATATTCTGATCCGGATCGATCCCGGTGATGGTGCGGCCCAGCACGTCGATCCGTCCCGCATGTGGCTCCTGCAGGCCGATGATCGAACGCATCAGCACCGATTTGCCCGTTCCCGACCCGCCGACCACGCCGAGTATCTCGCCCGGCCGAACAGTCAGATCGAGATTGTCGTGCACCATAACGTCGCCGAATTTGTTGACGAGCCCTTCGACGACAATCGGCGATCCGGCAATCGGAGCCGCAGCAGCGCTCTCGGGCGAATCATCGGCGGCGTGTTCGGTTTCTTCCATGCTCACCCCCAGCCGACTTCGGTGAAGAACACTGCAAAGAATGCGTCGAGCACGATTACGGCAAAGATCGCCGAGACCACCGCCATCGTGGTGCGTCTGCCCACTTCCTCGGAGTTCCCCTGAACCCGCATGCCGTGGAAACACCCTGCCAGTCCGATAATAAGCCCGAACACCGGAGCTTTGATCAGCCCGACCCACACATCATGCAGCGGGACAACTTCAGGAATCCGCCCGATAAATGTGAAGAACGGGATTCCAAGCGCGAACTGGCCAACCACCCCGCCCCCGATGATGC
>JBCCOF010000134.1:0-6355 GCA_039025455.1 Pseudomonadota bacterium
GCAGAGCGAAGAGGCGCTTTGCACAAGCGGACCCTACGCGACCGAGACCTGCAATGCGCTGACCAGTTTAAACGAGACGTGGGAGCCAGTCTTTGCACGCGCCAATGCCCGCTTCGAAGAGCCCACGCTGGTGCTCTATCCGGCGGGCCCGATCAGCACTCAGGGTTGCGGCAATGCATCCTCGGCCGCTGGACCGTTCTACTGCCCCGCAGACATGGGCATCTATATCAACACCGATTTCTACGACGTGATGGCGCGGCAGATGGGCGCTGGAGGCGACTTTGCGCGCTATTACGTGATGGCGCACGAATATGGTCATCATATCCAGAACCTGCTCGGCACATCCGCACAGGTTCGCAGCATCCAGCAGCGCAACCCGTCACAGCGCAACCAGCTGCAAGTGCGCATGGAATTGCAGGCCGATTGCTATGCCGGGGTTTGGGCGGGCAAGAACCGCAACCTGATCGAGCCGGGCGATATGCAGGAGGGGCTGCGCGCAGCCAGCGCCATCGGCGATGACACGATCCAGCGGCGCGCGGGTCAGCGGATCAATCCCGAAGGCTTCACCCATGGCACCAGCCAGCAGCGGATGGATGCGCTGAAACGCGGGCTGCAAAGCGCCAATGGCTCGGCCTGCGAAGTTTATTTCGATATGCGCTGAATCAACAAGGGCCGGAGCGGTTGCACTGACCGCCCCGGCCCTCGTTTTTGTTGCGCCCGAACTTAAGCTGGATTGTAGACCGGCTCAGGCTCTTCGGGATTGGTGATCGTCACCGCTGACCAGTCAATCGCCCGCGTCGCATACATCACTGCGGCAAGCGCGAGGAACAACATCAGCGATCCGATCATCAACGACCACGCTTCAAGGTTCAGCAGCACATAGAGC
Source organism: Pseudomonadota bacterium (assembly GCA_039025455.1). Taxonomy (GTDB): domain Bacteria; phylum Pseudomonadota; class Alphaproteobacteria; order Sphingomonadales; family Sphingomonadaceae; genus Erythrobacter. Next base: position 887 of record JBCCOF010000134.1, read on the forward strand.
ACCGCGTAAAGCCCGGTCAGCAGCGCCGCGATAAATCCGGCGCGTCGCCAACCGCCCAGCACCGCTGCGCTGTAGCTTGTCAGCAAGCCGATGATCGCGCCGCTGGCAACCACGTAAGCCAGCGCAAATCCGATGATCTCGGCAAAGGCGAGCAGCATCACGAAGAACAGCACAAGTCCCGCTCCGGTCAGCAGATACTCGGCCGAAGCGACCCGCGCGCCTGCGACGATGTCGAACATCAGAAACGCCAGAAAGGTGAAGCCGATGAACAGAAACCCGTATTTGAGCGCACGCTCAACGCGCTTGTAGAGGTCAACCGGCTCCATCAGGCGGATCGTCGCCATTTTGACCTCGGTGGTCTGCGGCACCTCTTCGAAGGTTTCATAGGCGCGCGCCTCGTCGACCAGCTGACCGGACGGAAGGCCGGGCGATGCAGTGCTGACCAGCGACTGGCCCAATGCGAGATTGGAGATTGACCATTTCGCCGTGAACCCGTCCGCGCTCACTTCCTTGTCCGCGTCACCGGGCAGAAACCCGCCGGTAAAGCTAGGATGCGGCCAGCTCGATTTAACCGAAAGGTTAGTCTCTTCCCCGCGCGGAACCATGCTGAACGCACTGCTGCCACGCAGGCCATAGGCGAAGTCGATCGCAAGTTCTTCGCCTTCGCTCCAATCGTAAAAGGCGTGAACGCCAGAGCCTGCTTCCGAATTGCCAAGGCCGGGGCGAAGGTCGAGCTTTTCGCCCGCGACTGTCAGGCTGGCATCGGTTTGCAATCCGCGCGGATCGGAGATCGGGAATTGCACCAAGGCTTCTTCGAGTAACAATTGCTCGGGCTCAGTACCCAAGCGGCCGAGGTCTTCGGGCATCGCAAAACGTGCCGTGCCTTTGATCGCCGTATCATAGACCACCGATTTGTGGATTGTGCCGCGCGAGCGGACTTCGGGATCGATTGTGGTGTCGAGTGTCTGCTTGCTGGGGGCAATATAGAGCAGCTCGCGCACCTGACTGCGGCGCGTCACCGGCTTGCCATCGACCACCTCCTGCGTTTCGCGCGTAACGCGATAGGGTACGACCAGCTGCGGCCCTGCAACCACCTGCGGCCCTGCCCAGGCGTTGTTAACCGATTCCTGCGCGATGCGGGCCTGATGCTGCCGGTCGCTGACCAGCAAATAGACCATCATTATGGGTACAATCAGCGCAGCGCCGATCATACACACCATGAGCAGCTTCACCCCGGGACTTCGTTCTTTCGTCATCGCTTATCCTCCTATTTGTGCGATGAACCGTGCTTTGTGAACGATGAACTGAATTTGAGGTGAACCCGCCGGATCCCGAAATGCAAAATGGCGAGCCGCCCGAAAGCCGCTCGCCATTCTGAATAAGTGAATTTGGTTGCTGCCGGATCAGCCTTCGGATTTCTTCCAGGTCTTGATCTGCTCGTCGATCACTTCGAGGACTTCCGAGCGCATCTCGCCGGTAATCTCCCTGTTCTCGGCAATCGCCTTGCGAGCCTCTTTGAGGCCCTTCAAGGCTTCGGCCATCACCCGCGTCTGGCACAGATAGACATTGCGCCCGCCGTCTTTCAGCTCTTCGACCTTGGCGATGTCGCCTTTGCCACCGCGGCATTCCATCTTCACAACGGTGCGGCCTGCGCCCGCTGTGTCGATTTCCATCATCGCCTCTTCGACGATGCCGGGAACATCCTTGAGCGCCTTGTCGGCTTCCTTGAGCCCTTCGCGCAGTTCGCGGATCATGGCCTTGCGCTCTTCTTCGCTCATTTTGGCTCCGCGATCGACAATCTTGATTGTCTGCTTGCTGGTCTTGGTTGAGACCCCGTCTTCCTCATCGCCGGTGATCACGATCACCTCCCGGACCGTCTTCTCATCGCTGCCCATGGCGGTGTCCGGGTCGATTGACTCGATCACTTCCTGAAACAGGGGCGCTGCCGGTGCTTTCGGAGCAGCCGGAGCCGACGGCACACCGGCGGCGACCATAGGCGCTTCGGGTGCGGTTGGAACTTCGGCTTCGGCATAGCTGATCGATGCGGTCAGCGGCAAAGCCAGCACACCGGCACCCATCAGAAAGCGGCCAGTGATGATGCGGCGGGGGGAATGGTCAGACATAGTCAGGCTCCTCAAACGTTGAATTATGGACTTCTCGCCCAGCACCGGGCACGCCATCGGCGCGGCAAGGGCAACTTTCGGACCGGTCGCGAAACCGGCAATGACATTGGCGTAAAGCGCGCGGGTCTCGCTCGGCTTGGTGGCGATCACCCGCGCATCGCAGGCCGCCTCCTGATCGCGCCGCAGCGCCAACCAGCCATAGCGGCCAAGCGGGTTGAACCAGTGCAGCGCGAACAATGGCTGCACGATCATGTTGATCAGCAAATCGCGGCCGGTGTGGTGTGCAAGCTCATGATCCAGCGCGAGGTTGCGCGCCGCCCGATCGCTCTGCGCCATAAAGCGCGACGGCAGGGCGATCACCTTGTCGCTGACCCCGAACGCGATGGGAGAAGTGGTTCCGGGCGTTTCGATCAGACGAACCGCGTCCATCCGCCCTACCTCGCGCGCGCCTTCCAGTAATTCGCCGCGCAGGCGGAAATAGGCGGAGAACCTGAGGCACAAGAAGATAGCGGCGCCGGTGAGCCACACCACAAGTCCAAGCTCCAACCATGGCCCAGAATCGAGCACAGTCTCAAGCAGGGGTTGCGGGGTAATCGGCATGGCAGCACCGGACGCCGCCGCTTCTGATCCGCTTGATTGTCCTGCAACCGCCTCTTGTGTCGCAAACGAAGTGGCAGGATCGAGGATCAGAAGTGTCGAATTGGATGAGTCTGGAGTAGCCGCGGGGGCGAGCCAGCTTGGCAGCTGGATCGGCGGCAACAGCAAGCGGATCATCGGCAGCGCCCACAAGGCATAGGCCACCTGCGGCCCGAACCAGCGTGCAACAGGGCGACGGACCAGAAGGACCAGCGCGATCAGCACAGCCGTCCAAACGAGCGTATCAAAGAGCCACTCGGTCATTGCTTGAGCTCCTTCAACAGCTTTTCGATTTCCGCGACATCGTCGCCGGTCAACGCCTCGGTCTCGGCAAGATGCGCAACCAGCGACGCGGCTTTGCCACCGAACAGGCGGTCAACCAGACGGCGGGATTCGCCGCCGACATAGTCGCTGCGCGCGATTACCGGAGAATAGAGAAAGCGCCGACCGTCAGGACGCGTTGCAATCGCCTGTTTTTGTACAAGGCGCGACAACAATGTCTTGACAGTTGCGAGGCTCCAGCCCCGCTGTTCGCAAATCTCGTCGCAAACACCGGTCGCGGTGAGCGTCCCGCGCTCCCACAGCACTTCCATAATGGCGTGCTCAGCCTCGCTTATGCGTTCGGGTTTTCCTTCGTCGAAATCGGACACTGGTGCCTCCTAACCGGTTCACGATTACGTCTGTAGCCATCGACTACGTTTGTAAACATGAAGGCCAGATGAACACCGCCTGTGGTCGGAAAAACACCGATAAAGCGCCGATTCCTGCCGACGAATGGCAGACAATCGGCCTATTAGGGAGCTGCTTCAGTCCGGAACGGCAGGTCGCCCGACTCGCTCGCTCGCGACCTTTGGCATGCGAGCCTCAAGCTCGGGCAGCCACTCGGCCACCCCGTCACCGATCACGGTTTGCGGCAAAGAGGCAAGCAAACGCTGCTTTGTCTCCCACTCCGCAACAGTCAGCGCCGCTGCCTGCGCCGCCTCGGACAGCGGCTGAGGCTGGCGCAAGGCACGGTTGATCAGCGCGTCGCCGAAATAGGTCCAGTCATTGTCGGGCTTGCAACCGAATGAGGTGCGGTTGCCCGCCGCAGCGGTCAGAATAGCGGTGTCTGCACTGGCAAGCTCAGGAATGAACACGCCGGAATAGCACGCACTCAAAAGCAGGATACGCCTTTTGATCCCAAGCTCTTCGAGCACCGATTTGAGCCGCGCCGGGCTGAGAATCCCGTAGCCGGTGTCACCGTAATGGTAAGCAAGCCCCAGATTGATGCCGTGGCTGGTGGTGTACATCACCAACACGTCTTCCTCGGGATCCATCACCTCGGCAATCCGCGCTAGGCTGAGAATTAACGTGTCGATCGAGCCATAGGGCAGATCGTTGCGCATGCCGTCGGGCCCGGCGAGCGTCAGGGTGCGCCCTGCCCCGTCATAACGCGCCGACAGCACCCGCCTTGCCTCGCGAGCCTCGCGGGCAAAGACGGGATCGCTGTCGAGCGCGATGGTCAGAATATAGGCATCGGTCGTACCGGGGCGCTGCGGCTGCAGCGCGGCGAAGGCTGCATCAAGCCGGCGGTTTTGTTCAAGCAGTTCCCCCGCAGACAGACCGCGCTGTATCTGCGGCCCAAGCGCAAAGCTTTCGCGCTGCTCCTCGCGGGTTTTGCCAATGGCAAGGTTGGGAAACGGTTTGGTGTGCGGGGGCGGCTGATTGGCATCAGAGCTCTGACCCGCCCGCACCGCCGCATCATCGCGCGCGGCCTGTGGCTGCGCTGGTACTGCCAGCAGGACGGCTAATAATGTAAGGATCAGTAGGGGGCGCATGAGAGGAATGACGCTGCCTTTCGAAACGAATTTGGTCAAGCAAACTTCACCTAAATCAACCGCGCGCGCTGGTCGGGTGTCATCACTGCGCAAGCCTCATCGGTCCGGCCAAACCAGCGATAGCGATTGCGCGCCACCAGATTGTAGACTTGATCGAGAATGAATGTCGGCAAGTGCTGAAAGACCGTTAAAGGCTTCCACCAGCCACCCAGCGCGCGGGCAACTTCGAAATAGCCATCGAATTTCACGTAAGGCCGTCCGCCGCGCAGCAAAAGGAAGCTCTCGTCCCAATCAATCCCGTAATGGCGGCACAGGGCCTCACCCAGCCCCTTTTGCGCAGAGGTAAAATTGATCGAGGCTTTGGTGTCGCGCTTCATGATAAAGCCCACGCCGCCACCACACAGCACGCAGTGATGGTCAAAGACGAACAGCGCTTTGCTGTCGTCAAAGTCCGGCACAGATGGATCATCACGGTAGCTGTATGGTGCAAAGGTCCTGAGATCGCTCTGGGTGTGGTTGGGCATGGGCTCTCTTTCTAAGACGTCCTTACTTGACCAAAGCCGACCGAGTTGCCTCCGTTAAGTACAAAGCGAGAATGAACGCAGGAGTTCCCAGAAACGCAGAGGAGGTCGCCGTCAGCAATCCAAGCAGTGCAATGATGATTGCAAAAAGTGCTAACGGGATAGTGATAAGGGTGCTTCGAACAGGTCGGTCTGAGCGCCAGGCAAAGAGGTCCACCGGAAGCTTTCGAAAGCCCAACGCCAACACAAGACCCACCACGATGCTCAGCCCAAATAGGAAGAAGTGACTTAGGCTAATGAAGCCCATCGGTATTCCAATGGAGTCCGCGCAATATGGAAATACCCCACGGCCTTGATCCAAACCAAGACTCC
>JBCCOF010000135.1:0-6349 GCA_039025455.1 Pseudomonadota bacterium
GCGGGCAAATCCACCCTGTTCAAGATGATCACCGGGCAAGAAACCCCCGACTCCGGCACCATCGAGATCGGGGGTTTCTTGCCCGGTGATCATCTTGAACAGGGTGGATTTGCCCGCGCCGTTTGGCCCGATCACGCCGACAATCCCGCCGGGCGGCAACATGAAGGAGAGGTTTTCAAAGAGCAGCTTGTCGCCATAGGCCTTGGAAATGTTCTTGGCTTCGATCACCTTGCCGCCGAGCCGCTCGGGCACCTGAATGACGATCTGCGCCTTGCCGGGTTTGCGCTCGCTTTGCGCGTCTTGCAGCTGCTCAAACTTGCGAACGCGCGCCTTTGACTTGGTCTGGCGCGCGGCGGGGGTTTGCTTGATCCATTCCAGCTCGCGCGAAAGGGCCTTTTGCCGCCCGCTTTCCTCGCGGCTTTCCTGTTCGAGGCGCTGGGCCTTCTTTTCAAGGTAAGTCGAATAGTTGCCTTCATAGGGGTAGTAGGAGCCGCGATCCAATTCGAGGATCCACTCCACCACATTGTCTAGGAAGTAGCGATCGTGCGTGATCATCAGGACTGCGCCGGCATATTCCTTGAGGTGGTTTTCGAGCCATTCTACGGATTCGGCGTCCAGGTGGTTGGTCGGCTCGTCGAGCAGCAGGATGCTGGGCTTCTGGATCAGCAAGCGGGTGAGCGCGACGCGGCGCTTTTCACCACCAGAAAGATTGGTGACGGGTGCGTCAGACGGCGGGCAGCGCAACGCCTCCATCGCGATTTCAAGCTGGTTGTCGAGCGTCCAACCGTCCACAGCGTCGATCTTTTCCTGAAGCGTGCCCATCTCTTCCATCAGGGCGTCGAAATCGGTGTCATCCTTGGGGTCGCCCATTTCGGCGGAGATCGCGTTGAAGCGTTCGACCATAGTGGCGGTGTCGCCTGCGCCCTCGCGCACGTTTTCGAGCACCGTCTTGCTCTCGTCGAGCTGCGGTTCCTGCGGCAGGTATCCGACGGTGATGTTCTCGCCCGGCCACGCTTCGCCGGTGATGTCGGTGTCGATGCCGGCCATGATCTTGATCAGGGTCGATTTGCCCGCACCATTGGGGCCGACGATCCCGATCTTGGCGCCTTGGTAGAACTGCAAATTGATGTTCGAGAGCACCGGCTTTTGGGCACCGGGGAAAGTCTTGGTCATGTTCTTCATGACATAGGCGTATTGCGCGGCCATCGGTCGGGTCCTTCGGATCGGATGTCTTGTGGAGTGTCGTTGCGCAGCAGATAGGCGGCGAGCGGTGACGGGGCAAGCGCCAAAGGGCCGGTATTTTGCTCGGTACTATGGCGAGTGATCTGACGGGGGATTTGTGATCCCGCTCACGCGACGCAGTCCCGCAGTTTCACTACACCTATACCTGTCCGTTGTCGAAAGGATCGCCTCATGCGTTTGTCCCGAAACTTCACACTGGCCGAGTTGGTGCGATCGCAAACGGCGCTTCGGCGCGGCATACCCAACAATCCCGGACCGAGAGAAATTACGGCTCTGCGTATTTTGTGCGAGAATGTGCTGCAGCCTGTGCGCGATCATTATGGCGTGCCGGTTCATATCAGTTCGGGCTACCGCTCGCTCCGGCTCAACCGTGCGATCGGAGGGTCAGCGACCAGCCAGCATGTGCTGGGCGAAGCGGCGGATTTCGTTGTTTCGGGCAAAGGGAATTTGGAGGTCTGCCGCTGGATGGAGCGGCGCCTGAATTACGATCAGCTGATCTACGAATTTGGTGAGGGAGGCTGGATTCATTGCAGTTTCAGCGCCGAGAGGATGCGCAATATGGAGCTAACTGCAAAGCGGATCAGCGGCCGCGTGCGCTATCTTGAGGGGCTGAGGGCCTAGCCTAAACCAACGCCAAATCCGGCTTCGCCTAGTGATTGTGCGACAATTTGACGCAAAAACCTGACCGCGCGCTATTGCCTAAGGCATTGCACGTGGGCACTTGCGTTAACATATAGCGCGCGCCGGTGCTGCCGATCCGTGTTCATCTCAGGTTGTGGCCCCGCGTTCAAATACCCCCGGCGGAGCTTGAATTATGGCCGATGACCTTTTGATCTGCGATTTGACGCAAAGCTGGTCCCCCACCGGTGGCGGCGGCATTTCGACCTATCTGAAGGAAAAGAAGAAGTACTTTCAGGACAACACAGAGCACCGCCTATTGCAGATCGTACCCGGCCCAGAGGACAAGATTACCGTCAAAGGGCGCACCATCTTTGCAGAGGTTGGCGCGCCGCTGGTGTGGGGAAGCCCGAATTATCGCTGGATCAACCGCAATGATGCGGTGTTCGAGCTGCTGCGCGAATATCAACCCAACATCATCGAAAGCCAGTGTCCATGGGTGCTGCCGTGGTTGGCGATCCGGCACCGGTTCCGTTATCCGGACACGGCTTTGGTCGCCGGCTATCGCACCGATTTTCCCAATGCTCAGATCTACCGCGTGATGAACGATCTGGTCGGGCACTATCCCGCCACGTTCTTCAAAAAGCTTGGCTATTTCTATGCCTGGATGACCTATCACCGGTTCGACCGCGTCTACACGCTCAATCAGGAAGCGCGCCGAATGCTGGCGGATCTCAATTACCATCGCACGGGTGTGCTGGGGCTGGGCGTTGATGTTGACCAGTTCTCGCCCGATTATCGCGACACCAGTTTCCGGCGCGAGCTTGGCTTGCCCGAGACCGACGGGCCGCTGCTGATCTATGCCGGACGTCTGGACAACGAAAAGCGCGCTTATGTGCTGACCGAGATGTTCAAACAGTTGCCGCGCGACATGGGTGCGGCGATGGTGCTGATGGGTGATGGCAAGCTGCGCGAGACCTTGATGGAAGAGGTCAAAGGCCTGCCAGTCGCATTTCCCGGCTACGAAACCAATCGCAAAGCGCTGGCGCGCGCTTTGGCCAGCAGCGACATCTATGTCAGCGGTATGGCGGACGAGACATTCGGCATTTCGGTGCTCGAAGCCCAAGCCTCCGGCCTGCCGGTCGTTGGTGTCGAGAGCGGCGCAATGCCCGAGCGTGTGCCGCAGGGCACCGGCCTTCTTGGCCCGGTTGACGACGCGGCCGCAATGGCGCGCAACGTCGAGCGTGTCTGGAAAGAAGACTACCACAATCTGCGCAATCGCTCGATCCAACTGGCCAATTCGCACAATCGCTGGAAGCAGACCTTCGAGCAGCTGATCGATGTCGAATATGCTGAGGCTTTGAAGGCACGCGATGCGCGCCGCGCGGGCTCGGTACGCGGCACATTGAAGCGGGCGCTGACCCACTCTTGACCGACCCCGCTTCGCCTCAAAACGAGCATATTGCGACCTTGTCACACCCGCGCGAGGATCAAGATAGCGGCGATCCGTCGGCTGAGGCTAACCGTGTCGGCCCCGCAGAGGGAGATGCGGCGGTAAATCACTGGCGCAATATTCCGCGTCGCACGATGAGAATTGCGCTGACCGTGCTGCCGATTGTGGCACTGATCAATGTCGGAGTGCTGGTCTGGTCGCTTGACGGGATTGACCTGCGTGAGCGCATAGTCGCGCCGCATCTGCTCGGACTGGTCGCTCTGCTGGTATTTGTACCCACGATCGGCAATTCGGTTCGTTTGGCGCTTTGGTCGCGGTTTCTTGGCAATGAGCTCGGCTTTTTGCGCTCGCTCAAAGTGATTACCGGCACAACGGTGACCAATTCGGTGACACCCTCGGCCACGGGCGGTGCTCCGATCAAAATATTGTTCCTGATGGGAGAGGGCGTCGAATCTCGCCGCGCGCTGACACTGGTCTCGTTTCAGGTGGCTGAGGACACTTTGGCCACTTTTATGATTATCGGGATGTGCCTTGCCGTTACCGGCTACACGATCTTCGATTCCGTGGGCGGGGGTCCGCAGGTTTTCGACACGATCACCCAAGCGGCGAAGTCTGTCGGTCAAATCGCCTTTTGGGGAGTGGTTGGCTTTACCGCGCTGGCGTTTGTCATCGCTGGCGGGCTGCTGGGCGGACGCCTGCGCCGCTGGTTCGGATGGGCCTCGGGCAAAGTGCGCAGTTTTTTCGGACAGATTGGTGAGCACTGGGCGCTTGCATTCAAGCGCGGAAAGCTGATCGCGGTCGCAAGTCTGGCGCTGGCATTGTTGCAATGGGGCATACGCTTCTCGATCGCCGGTCTGGTGCTCGCGGCGTTCGGCGTGGAGTGGCAACCGGCGGTGTTCTGGCTGCTGCAATATCTGGTGCAATCAATCAGTTCGCTGGTGCCAACACCGGGCGGGGCAGGGGGCGCGGAGGCGGGCTTTCTGCTGTTGTACCAGCCGTTTGCATCGCTCGATACGCTGGTTCCAGCGATGAGCACGTGGCGCCTGATGTTCTTCTACCTGCCCTTGGGAGCAGCGGCATTGGTGTTCTTCCTGCTTCACCGGCGTGGCCGCAGCCTCAAAGCCAAGAGCGACAAGGGTTCATCAGGCAGTGTACCGGCGCCCGCTGAATAGCTTTGCCTAGGCGCGAATAATACCGCTGAGAGCGCTTGCTTGACGGCCAGGAAACAGCCGCGACATCAGCGCTTTGGGGTCCATCCCGAAATGCTCTGCGGTCGCGCCAGCCAGCACGCTTTCGAGCGCCACAGTCGGTTTTAGGTCACGTCCCTCATAGAGCGCATTGGCGCCAAGGCCCGGCCAGTCGGCCATGACCCGCCCGCCGCGCACCGCGCCGCCCATAACCAGCGCCGCGCTCGCCGTTCCGTGGTCTGTGCCGTTGGTTCCATTGTAGCGAACCGTGCGACCGAACTCGGTCGCGACCAGCACCAGGGTGTTTGACCAAGCGCTGCCCATCGAAGTGCGATAGGCACCCAGCAAGGCATCAAGGCTCCTCGCCTGGCGCGCGAACTGCCCGCGCTGGTTGGCGTGGCTGTCCCATCCCCCGATTTCGATCATGGCGATCCGAGCGCCGTCTTCATCGCGCATCAGGGATGCGGCCAACTCGCCCGATGCCTTTGCGTCGCGCAGGTTTCGAAGGGTGCTGTCGCTTGCCATGGCCTGCGTCTCGAGCGCTTGATTCCACAGTGTGCCGAGTTGCGGATCGCTTTGATACAGCAGCCCGACCCGCTCCATGAATTCGGCGCTCGCTTCGGGTAGAGCTGAAGGGGCATAGCTTGAAGCGGGCGCTGGACCGCGCAGCGCCAACGGCATGGTCGGCGCAATGGCTAAGGCCTTGGGCGGGGCGCCTGCTGCTTGACCCATCATTGCGACCAGTCCGTTCAGCCACCCGTTTCGCTTGGCATAGGGTTTGGCTGCGCCGGTCTCGAGCATGTCCTGCCCTTCGAAATGCGAACGCTCGCGATAGGTGGTCGCGGCGGCGTGGACAAATAGAGCATCGCCTGCGCCGTAAGCCGCGCCTACTTGCTCGAACGAAGGGTGGATCGCGAAGAAGTCATTGGCCTTGCGCGCGCCCTCATAGTCAGGGAGCGCCTGCGGACGGGTGCGGGCAAAGTCTGGGTCGCCAAGCGGGGCGAGCATCGCCAGCCCGTCAGCCGCACCGCGCAGCACAACGAGCAGCAAGTTCTTGTCCCCTGCGGTGCGGGCAAAGGCCATGCGCGGGGTCGCAAGAGTGGTGGCACCCAGCGCCATCGTTCCGGCGAGCATTGCGCGGCGATCAAGAGGTTTCATCATTGGTTATCTCCGCATCATCTCAGGGGCGACCAGCAACAGGCCGAGCGCCTGTGACCCGCTTTCCGCGCGGCTGAGCCAGGTCCTGGTGTGATCGGACAAAGCGCCGGGGAAGGCCGCCTCGGCCCGTTCCATCACATTGCCCGAAGGCGCGGCACGTGCGATCCGTTCGGCCAGTTCGACGCGGCGGAACAGAGCATCGGGGCCCGCCCAGCTGTCTGCCTTGTCGTCATAACCTGCGGGCGAGGGCGCGCGCCACGGCATCTGGCCGATCTCGTTGAGTCCACCCGAAATCCGTCGAGCATTCAAATTCTCGACACCTGTCATGCGCAGCACCGCGACCAGCCATTCGAACGGCGCGCGGAATTTGACCGGCTCGTTGACCCAAGCCTCGGGCGCTACGATCAGCGTGCGTGTCAGGCTGGCAAGATCGCCGTCAGTCTTGCGAAAATCGGCTTCCAGCTTGGCGACGAGGCTTTCGGGAGGCGTGTCTCCGGCAAAATGGCGCGCGAGCTTGGTCGCAACAAATCGCGCGGTCGAAGGGTGCGCGGCGAGATCATCGAGGATCGCCACGGCCTGTTTGCTGCCATTGTCGCGGTAGGTCTTGCCCATAATGGTCCGCGTGCCTGGTTCGTGCGCGACGCTGATAAAGGCTGCGCCTGTCGTTTGAGCCTCTGCGAAGCGCGCCGCC
>JBCCOF010000136.1:0-6253 GCA_039025455.1 Pseudomonadota bacterium
AACGAATTCATGCGTCAGTATATCGGGCGAGAGCAACGGCGCGGGGTCGGGCACCGGCTTCAAACCCCAAACCGCCAGCGTGTAATCATTGGCCACGAACCCGCCGGGCATCAGCCCACGATCCTCCATCCGACGGGTGATCAGCATCCCGAGCGACTGGTTCGCGTTCCACCCCTCAAAGGTGTAGTACGTGGTGTAGTGTTTGCCCCCGTGCGGGAAGCTCTCGACCAGCAAATCGCCGGGCGCGGGCAAGCGGCTGCGATAATCCTGCACTTCGAGCCACTCGCGCACATCGTCGGGAAAGCGCCCCCACCCTGCGCGATCATTCAGCATTTCCTGCACCCGTGTCGAAAGATGCGTGGTCAATGGCAAACGCAGCCCGCCATAGCTCGGGATCGTCGCCGATTTCTTGGCCGCGCGAACGATCACATCCATGTCCTTCACACCTTCGACCTCAAGGCTCATGCCCGCGAAGAAGAAGGTGTCCCCGGCTGAAAGCTGTGCGGCAAAGCGCTCCTCCACCTTGCCGAGTTGGCGGCCATTCTTGAAGCGCACCATCAACATCTCGGAATCGACAATGATGCCGGCGCTCATCCGGTGGCGCTGCGCTTGCTGCGGGTGCGCGAGCCGCCACATGCCGGTCTTGTCCCTCACGATCCGCTTGAACTTGTCGTAAGCGCGCAGGGCATAACCGCCGTTTTCAACGAAGCGCAAAACCCGCCCCAGGCCCTCTGCATCGAGCCACGCATAGCTCAGCGAAGTGCGCAGCTCGGCGAGCAGTTCGTCCTCGTGAAACGGCCCGGCACAAGCGCACGCCATCACATGCTGCGCCAGAACATCGAGGCCTCCTTCGCGGAATTCCTCCCCGTCGCGCTGCCCTTCATCGACGGCATCTTTGGCGGCCATGGCTTCGAGAAATTCGAACCTATTGCCCGGCACAAGGATAGCACGGCTGGCGGTGTCGAGCCGGTGCCCAGCGCGCCCGATCCGCTGGAGCAAGCGGGAAGATCCCTTGGGCGCGCCCATCTGCACCACCAGATCAATGTCCCCCCAATCCACGCCCAGATCGAGGCTCGCCGTCGCAACCAAAGCGCGCAATTCGCCGGCCGCCATGGCGTCCTCAACCTTGCGCCGCGCTTCTTTGGACAGGCTGCCATGATGGACCCCAATGGGCAGGTGATCCTCGTTGATGTCCCACAGGCACTGGAAGATGAACTCGGCAAGGAAGCGCGTGTTGGTAAAGACCAAGGTCGTGCGGTTGTCCTTGATCGCTTCATAAAGCTGATCGACCGCCCAGCGCCCGGCATGGCCACCCCACGGCACGCGCTCCTCAATCGGCAGCAGGATTTGCAGGTCCGGCTCCGCGCCATCCTCGCCCAAGACAAGATCAGCGGCTGCAATTTCTCCCGTATCATCAGCCGCTTGCGGGGCGAGCCATTCCTGAAAGCTCAGCGGATTGGCGAGAGTCGCTGAAAGCGCCACCCGCTGCATATCGGGCGCAAGCTTCTGCAATCGCGCCAGAGCCAGAGCCAGCAGATCGCCGCGCTTGCCAGTGGCGAAAGCGTGCACCTCGTCGATCACAACCCGCTTTAGCCCCGCAAACAGGTCGAGGCTTTCGGGATAGGACAGCAGCAGCGAGAGGCTTTCCGGCGTGGTCAGCATCACATGCGGCGGCTTGGTGCGTTGGCGCTTCTTTCGGTCTGAAGAGGTATCGCCACTGCGGGTCTCTACCGTAATGGGCAGTCCGATCTCCTCGATCGGGGTAAGCAGATTGCGCTTCACATCATGCGCCAGTGCTTTCAATGGCGAGACGTAGAGCGTGTGCATCCTCTGGTGCGGCGGCGCATCGCCCTTAGCCGAAGGCGCGAAATCGCAAAGGGTCGGCAGAAAGCCCGCCAGAGTCTTGCCCGCGCCCGTATCCGCGACAAGCAGCGCGTGCCGCCCGACGCGCGCTTTTTCGAGCATTTCGGATTGGTGCCGCCGCACCCGCCATCCGCGCGCGTCGAACCATGCCTGTATCTCAGGCGGAATGTCCGTCAGGTCGTCGGGGTGGTTCGCAGCCGGCATCGCGCCATCCGAGATGGAGCGGACACGCTCCGGCTGCAAGCGCGATTAGGCGAGAACGCTATTCAGCGGCCTCTTCGCCAAAATCGTCTTCAGCATCCTCGGCGGTTGCCTCTGTCGAAAAATCGCCAGTCTCATAGGCATCCACCGCCGCGTCGGCTTCGGAGATCCGCGCCTCGATTTCTTCAGCTGATAGGCCGGTCAGTTCAGAAATCCGCGCTTTCTCGGATGCGGGCAGATCGGCAAAGGCGCGCTTTTCGGGCAGATCGGCCGTGGCCGCCTCGATGGCGCTTTCCATGTCCGAAACAGTGCCCAACAGTTGCGGAAGCGCTTCCATACCAGCGACCATTAACCGCGGATCAGCTGCCATTTTGAACGATTCACTGGCAAACTTCTCGCCAAGGGGGGTTGCGAAAAACGTGTTGAGCTCGGTCAATTCGCTGTCTTCGAACCGTATTGCGTAAAGCTCAGCCATAGCTTCGCGCATGCTTGGCTCCATCACGCTCATAATGCTGGAAAGCATCTGCGGGAAAGCTTCCATTTCGCGCTTGCTGCGCACTTCGAAGGCAGGATCGAGCAACGCGGCCACTTCGGCGGTCTGCTCTTCGGTCAGATCAAGCTCGAACAGGCTGATGCCAAGACCCTTGGAAACGGTGGCGTTGGCGGGTGGCGGTCCAAGGCTGGTAAAGGGGTCCATGATGTCCTTCATCAGCGTGCCCATCATCTCTCCCAAAGCACCTTCGGGAATCATCTTTTCAGCAACGGACTGGGCGATAGGGAGCCGCGCCTCCTGCTCCGGCGTCAGCGGCTCAACCTGAAAGAGCGCACCCAAGAGCCCCATCATCGCTTCGATATCTTCGGCGCCGCTTTCTTCGCTCTCTTCGATGGAGACCGTTTCCGTCACATCGTCATCTTGCGCCGCGAGCGGGGTCGCAGCGGCAAACGCGAAGGCGACCGGTGCGGCGAAAAGGCCAAATTTTCTCATTGTCATAACTCCGTGGGGGCCAACGCCCCGAAACAAATGCTGGCAGTGCTTTCAGAGATGGCGGCTTGCTGCGCCGTGAATACGCCGCCTAATGCCCGACACTTTCCCCGCGTTCCAGCCCCGACAGCGCCAATTGCTCATCAATCGAGGCGAGCAGCCGCTCCAGCCCTTCCTTGCTGTCGCTTTCCGCCCGCGCGACCAACACGTCCTGCGTGTTCGAAGCGCGCAAGAGCCACCAACCGTCCTTGGTGTTGACCCGCACGCCGTCGGTTGCGTTGACCTCTTCAACATCGGGGCCGGGGTTGGTCGTGAGGCGCTCGGTCACTTCGGCGATGGCGGGGAATTTGCGGGTCTCGTCCACCTGAAAGCGCATTTCGGGGGTGTTGAGCATGTCGGGCATCGCGCTGCGCAGTTCGGTCACCGATTTGCCCAGCCGCGCGGACGCCGCGAGCAGGCGCACACCGGCATAGAGCGCATCGTCAAAGCCGTAATAGGTGTCCGCAAAGAAGACATGCCCGCTCATCTCGCCCGCCAGCGGGGAATTCGTTTCCTTCATTTTGGACTTAATCAGCGAATGCCCGGTCTTCCACATCAGCGGCTCTCCGCCATGGGTCGCGACATGGTCAAACAGCGCGCGACTGGCCTTCACATCGGCGATAATCGTCGGTTTCTCTGCGCTTTCTCCGCCATTGGCCAGCAAGTCCTCGGCATAGATCATCAAAAGCTGATCGCCCCAGATCACCCGGCCCTCGCCATCAATCGCGCCGATCCGGTCGCCATCGCCGTCAAAAGCCACTCCAAAGTCGAGTTTCTTCTCCGCGACGAGCGCGCGCAAGTCCGCCAAGTTCTCTTCGACCGTTGGATCAGGGTGGTGATTGGGAAAATGTCCATCAACCTCAGTAAACAAGAGATGATGCTCGCCCGGCAGCCGCGCGGCGAGCGCCTCGAGCGCGGGGCCCGCGGAGCCGTTGCCGGCGTCCCATCCGACCTTGAGACCGGCGAGAGCGTCGCTTTCGATTCCGGTCAGTCCCTCGAGCATGCGCTCGACATAGTCGCCAAGGATATCGCGCTCGTTCACGGAGCCGGTTCCGTCGATCCACGCCCCGCCTGCTGCCAATTGCCCGAGCTTCTGGATATCGGCGCCGAAGAACGGCCGCCCCATAAATACCATCTTGAAGCCGTTGTAATTGGGGGGATTGTGGCTGCCAGTTATCTGAATGCCGCCATCCACCTGTTCGGTTGAGGCTTCGGCGTAATACAGCATCGGGGTCGCGCCCATGCCAATCCGCACCACGTCGCATCCGGTTCCGGTCAGCCCTTCGATCAAAGCGTGTTCAAGCATGGGTGAGCTGACCCGCCCGTCATATCCCACCGCGACCGTTGCCGGCGCACCATCCTTCGCCTGACGCAGCAAGGTTCCGAAACTGCGCCCGATTGCGCGCGCATCATCTGCGCCAAGGGTCTCTCCGATGATCCCGCGAATATCGTATTCGCGCAGCACAGTCGGGTGGAATTGATGGTTCATGGCGATAAAGCTCCTGTCGTCGCAGCATGCGACGTTTGATGTGTGAGGTGAAGCACGCCTTGGCTTCAAAATGTGTAAATCCTGCGATCAATCCGGATCGGGACCGTCACTATCCTGATCAATTGTCACATCTGCGCGATTGTCAGCGCCTAGATCGGGCCCTTGATCAGGCCTTTGTTCGGGCAGCGCGTCCAGCAGCAGGTCGCGCGCCGCATTGGCCTCGTGCACCGCAGCGCTGCTGCCGCCGCGATCCGGGTGAACCATCGCAATAAGCCGTTTGTGCGCGGCTTTGATCTGCTCGCGGTTGGCACCCTCTTCCACTTCCAAGAGTTTGCGGGCTTTGAAAATAGCCTGATCACGGCTCGGCTTGGTGCTCAGCGCCGCCCACGGCCAGGACCCGAAGGCCCAGCGCCACACAAGGCAAATGACAAGCAGAAGGATCGCGTATTTCAGCATGGTTCAGGCAGCTTTCGATGGATTTGTGCTGCTCTTGAATTTGGGGAGCTTCAGCGCTTTCACAAGCGATCTTAGCTCTTGCCGCGCGACCAGATGGCTGGTCCCGAGCTCGCCCAGATGCCCCTTGTCGAGCAGCGTCAGGCCTGATGGGAAAAGCTCGCGATAGATCACCCGCTCTGACAAGCCCTGCGTAACGCGAAAGCCAACACGCTTTGCCATCTCGCGCAGAGCCTTCTCGATCCGCGACTGGTTGCGCGCTTCGGTGTGGCTGGTGCGATTGCGCACGACGATCCAGTCCATTTCAGGCCGCGTGTTGTCCAGTGTCGCCTGGCTGCGCTTCATCCGCGCTTCCCAGATCAGTTCAGCGAAAAACGAGAGCTTTTTGACCTTGAAGCTCTCACCATCGACCTGTCCGATCAGGTCGAAATCGACAAAGCTGTCATTTAGCGGCGTCACCAGCGTATCGGCATTCTCGACCGCAGTGCGCGCAAACGGATCATCGCGCCCCGGATTGTCGATAATCAGGAAATCGGTGTCTTTTTCCAGCCGGTCAATCGTCAGAAGAAGCGCCTGCTCGCTGCGTCCCTTGAACACCTCGCAAGCCGGAGTGGGCAATTCGAGCTCGCGCTTCTGCATCGTTCCCATCCGGTTTTCCAGATAGCGAAAGCTTGTGCGCTGGCGCGGGTCGAGATCGAGCATCGTCACCCGAGCGCCAAGATAAGCGAGCGCAACCGCGACATGCACCGCCGTGGTTGATTTGCCCGTCCCGCCCTTTTCATTCGCAAACACGACCCGGTGCGCCGTCTGAGGCATTGCCGCCATAGGCGTCGCCTTCTTGGACGTCGCCTTCTTGGACGTCGCCTTCTTGGACGTCGCCTTCTTGGACGGGGCCGCATTGGATGGGGCCTTCTTGGGTCGATTGGCTTTTGCGTCGGGCAAGAGCTGGATAAGCCTTATGGTTAAGGTGGTTGCAGAGCTTGGCCACGGTGTGACAGCGGGCTAAGGCTATGGTCAATAAGTAATGAAGGGGTGTCCCGCGTGAAAACAGCAAAAACGCTGGAAACTTTGCGCAAAAGTGTCGCGGGCCTGCGTGCGAGCGGCGTTGGAGCGAGCGCTACAATCGGTCTGGTGCCGACCATGGGCGCGTTGCACGAGGGGCATTTGACCCTTGTCCGCCGAGCGCGCGAGGAATGCGATCACGTCGTCGCCTCGATCTTCGTCAA
>JBCCOF010000137.1:0-6107 GCA_039025455.1 Pseudomonadota bacterium
CGATCCACATGACCTACGAACTGCGCCGAAAATTGGGCAGCGGGGTCGAGATTGTTCCTGCACTCAAGGCAATGTTGGTAGAAGTGGGGCCGCCTTGTGTGCTCACTTCGCTGACAACGGCAATCGCGTTTGCCAGCCTTTTCCTGTCGCAATCTGGCTTGATCCATAGCTTTGCTATTGCTGGGCTCACCGGTCTGGCGGCTTCCCTGATCGCCCTGCTTGTGATTCATCCGCTGGTTTTCTTGATGGCTTGGCGCTTTCAATTCGTGCGCAACGCGTTCTTCAATTCCGCTCCGCGCGAGTGGGCCTATATCGGTTGGATCGAACGGATCGGACAGTCTTTGACCCGGCGATCCCGCGCAGTAACCCTGGCGAGCCTTGCGGCGTTTGGCGCATTGGTCTGGCAGATATTTCCGCTCGAAACCGACCATCGGTTTGGCGAGTATTTGAATGACGACGAGCCTTCGGTCCTGGCTCTGGAGGCAATCGAAGAATTCAGTGCCCCGACGCTGGCCATGCAAGTTGAGTTGAAACCACGCGGCGCAAATGCCGACTTGTATAAGCCTGACGCGCTGGATGAGTTGTCGCAAATCCACGAGGCAATGGAGACACACTTTCCCGCTCACCCGATTGTGTCGCTCCACAATTTGCGCAAAGCGCTCGGTGCGCAGGGGCAATCGGGGGAGCCTGAGCGCCTGCGCGAACTTATGGATTTACCCCCCGAGCGATTTGCTGGCTCGCTGGTGCAGGATGATGGGGGGATTATCCTCACGGTTCTCGCACAAGACAACCATTCGCTTGCAGTGCGCGCTTTGAACGAGCGGATTAAGACTACGCTTGCTCAAATGGAACTGACCCACTTCACCTTTGGAGAGCCGCAAGGCCTCCTGCCTATGGCCGCAAAAATGTCGGACTCGATGATCAGGGAGCTAACGGTCAGCTTTCTGATTGCCGCGGGATTTTGCTGTGTATTGATGGGGCTTTGGTATCGCCGCTGGACCTATGCCGTCGCGTCGATCCTGCCGAACTTCCTGCCAATCCTGATTGTGGCCGCATTCTTGATGCTGTCCGGAATGCAAATTCAGTTCACAAGCGCGGTTGCCTTGATAATCGCATTTGGCGTGGCGGCTGACGACACGATCCACATGCTGCATCGCCATCACATATTGTGCAAAGAAGCTCCTGATACCCCGCCGGGTCAGTTGGTGGTGCCCGCCCTAAAGCATGTTACGCCCGCGCTCGTGACAACCAGCCTGGTATTGGCTGGCGGTCTATCCGCCACTCTGATCAGCATTATGCCAACCGCTGTCCTGTTCGGTTATCTCGCGATCACGATATTCACTCTCGCATTGGTAGCAGATCTGCTGATCCTGCCGCCGGCGCTCAAGGTGCTGGAGCAGGCATAAAAGTTCGCAACTTATTTATCTTGGAGCCCCCAAAGACACCATGTCCAGTATAGTTTACAATTTTCAGTGTAAGCTTTGCTTGTTTTTGCAGCGCTCTTGGCTAATCTATCTGCCGCTTGAGCGAGTCCCGCTTCAGACAGGCTCGCCCATTGGGACAATTGGGTCCTGAAAGACGAGCGGATTGGCAATTGAGAGGGGGCTTCAAAATGGGTGATGAAAAAACGGCAGATCGTCGCAAAGAAGAAGCAGGCGATGACGGTGGCATACTCGGCATTGGCTGCCTGGCCGGTGCGGCTGCGGTTGGCGCGCTGACATTTGCGGCTCTGGTTTCGATCTGGGCCGAGAACACGCTGCTCACCGCTGACCCCGAGGCACCGCCTCCACCTGCGCCCGCAGCCGCAGCCCCCGCACCCGAACCCGCTGCGGAGCCGACGCCCGAAGTGCCCGAAGGTGCAGGCGTCACCTCAGCCGAGGTTGATGGCAAGCCGATGCTCTCGGTCTATTTCGACAGCGGCGCCACCGAAGTCACTCCCGATTTCGAAAGCGTCTCCAACGATCTGCGCGAATATCTCGAAGCGAACCCGGATGCGAAGGTCGCAATTTCCGGATTTAACGATCCAACCGGCGATGCCGAGTTGAACGCGCGCCTATCAAAAGAGCGCGCCGAGAATGTGCAGGCTCAGCTTGTTGCCCTTGGCATTGACGAGGCCCGCACCGATCTTGTGAAACCGGACGACGCCACGACCACCGACATGAGCAACGCCGAAGCGCGCCGCGTCGAAATCACTGTCGTCGAATAACGATCGGCCGCCTGTAAGATCAGGTAACATTGCGGGGTCGGGCGTTATCCAGCGCCCGGCCCCGAATGCTGTATGCCGCTTACTCCCCTTGCGCGACGTCGGCGTTCTTCACATGCTTGTCGAACCAGTCGAACATCTCGCTCAGCGTATGCAGTACTGACTCGCGCCCGCGATAGCCGTGATCCTCATGCGGCAGCATCACCAGACGCGCGGTGCCGCCTGTGCCCTTCACAGCTGCAAACATGCGCTCGGATTGCTGCGGGAAAGTGCCCGAATTGCTGTCATTCTGCCCATGGATAAACAAAACCGGCTCGTTGATCTTGTTGGCCGCCATGAACGGGCTGAGCGTGTAATAGGTCTCTGGCGCGTCCCAGAAAACACGTCGCTCGGCCTGAAACCCGAACGGGGTCAGAGTGCGGTTGTACGCGCCCGAACGCGCGATCCCGGCTTTGAACAGGTCGCTTTGGGCGAGCAAATGCGCGGTCATAAACGCGCCGTAGCTGTGGCCACCCACGCCCACGCGCACACCGTCGCCAAAGCCCCGCTCGACAGTGAAATCGACCGCCGCTTTGGCATTGGCCACGACCTGATCGATGAAGGTGTCATTGACCGTGGCCGGATCTGAACCCACGACCGGCATGGATGCACGGTCAAGCACAGCATAGCCCTGCGTCAGGAAGAACAGGTGCGAATATCCGCCAATACGGGTGAACCGATATGATGAGTCGCGGTTCTGACCTGCCGTAGCCGCGTCATTGAACTCGCGCGGATAGGCCCAAATGACCACCGGCACTTTGTCGCCTTCCTTGTATTCGGGCGGCAGATAGAGTGTGGCCGTCAGATTGACCCCGTCCTCGCGCTTGTAAGTGACAAGCTCGCGCTTGATGCCGGTCAGCTCGGGATGCGGGTCGGGAAACTCGGTCAATGCCCGCTGCGTGCCGTTGGCGTAGAGCATGACATTGCCTGGGTTGGTCGGGCTTTCGAGATAGGTGATAAACTCGCTGCCGTCCTCGGATACAACGTCGATCACCGATTCAAGCTTCTCGCCCGAATTGCGCCACAGCTCCTCGGTTTTCTTTGTTTTCAGGTCTAAAGTGCGCAGGAACGGCCGCAAACCGTCTGGCGTTGCGCCCGAACCACTCAGCAAAAGCTTACCATCGGTGACCCGCGCAACCGCGTTCCCCCGATCGGTCAGAGTGGTGAGCGGGCTGCCCGGATCATTGTAAGCGTCCTGCACATTGCGGATGCCAAGTTCGCGCGGCTTCTTGCGGCCGGTGACATCAACCAGCAACTGGCGAACCTCGCGCGTGTCCCGATCATATTCGTAGACCAGCATATCGTCGGATCCCTCGATCCCGAGCGATCCGGCAATGCGGTCCTCCAGCTTCGCGAGCACGCGCCCTTCGCCCCTGAACGGAGCGGTCAGCGCCATCATATTGTCGCGATTATCGGTCTTCACGCGGGGGTCGCCGCCATCCTGCGCCTGTGCCCACATCAAAAGCGCATCCTCGGTCGGATGCCATTGAATGTTGCGGCGACCGGTGATGACGCCCTGCACCGGCAGGGCATCGGCGAGCGGCTGCTGCGCGATGGTCGAAACAAGCTCACCATCGATGGTGTAGACCGCGCTGGTCAGCGGAAAACGATACCACGGTACCTGATAAGAGAACGGTTCGCTCAACCATTCCATGAGCAAGTACTGCCCATCCGGTGACGGGGTGACGCTGGTGTAAATGCGCGGCTGACCCACAGCACGCTTGTTGCTGCCATCGGCATCCATCAACACCGGCTGACTGGTCCCAAGCCACTTGAACATCGCTTCGTCATGCGGGTCTTCGAGTAGGTTTTGATAGGTGCGGGTCTGCGCTTCCTGCCCGCCGGACGCGTCCTGAATGGCCGGGCCAATCGGCGTCAGGGATTCGGTCGGTTTGGGCCCGCGCCCCTCCGGAATGGTCAGAATCATCAAAGAGCCATCGGGCATCCAGGTCGGATTCTGGAAAATAGGGTTCACCCCGCCCGTCATCAAGGTGCTGACCTCGGCGCTCGCGCTGTCTAGGATATGCAGGTCCATCGCATCGGTGCGGGTGTTGGTGAAGACAATCTTCGCCCCGTCGGCCGACCATGAAACGTCGGAAATGTCCGCGCCCTCGGGCAGCGCCACTTTGCGCACGGTCCCGCTCGCGACATCCTGAAGCGACAGGCCGACAAAGGCGCGCGTGCCATAGCGGTCGTTGATGCTGGCATCGAGCCTCAGGCCCGCGAGCTTCTCCATCGGCTTGGCAAGATCGGCCACCGGCGCCAGCGCCTCGCGCTCCATCAACAGCAGCATATCATTATCCGGCGACACCGAAACGCGCGGGGCAGGCGCGCGGGTGACGATGTCGGTGACTTCCTGCGGCGGCGTTTGATAGCCGTCCTGCGCGGCGGCCCCGGTGGTGATGCCGCATCCCAGAACAAGTGCGAGCGCGGTGGTGGTGATGACTGATGAGCGCATGGGTGCTGTTCTCCTGTTGCCGGAGACATAACCCGCGCCCTGATCGGCTATCAAGAGGTTAGACGTGGCCGAGGAAATCGCCCAAGAGATGGCAAGACCTCCATTTCGCACTAAGGTGTCTAAGCCCCCGATCTACTCGGCTGACACGGAGACCATTTGTGACTGATTTCCTGCTCTTGGCGTTTGTCTTTCTTGTCGCGGGCATCGCCGCTGTGCCGATTGCATCACGCCTCGGGCTGGGGTCGGTGCTGGGATATCTGATCGCAGGGATCGTGATCAGCCCGACGCTGACCTTCCTCGAAGTGGATATCATCTCGATCCAGCATTTCGCCGAGTTCGGCGTGGTTATGATGCTGTTTCTGATCGGGCTGGAGCTTGAGCCCAAATTGCTGTGGTCGATGCGCGCGCGTTTGCTCGGCCTTGGTGGCGGGCAGGTTGCGCTGACGACAATCGTGGTGATGGGCGCGACGATGGCTCTTGGGCAGGATTGGTCGGTCGCGCTGGCGGTGGGGCTGGTTATGGCGCTGTCCTCGACCGCCATCGTGCTCCAGACGCTCGGCGAAAAGGGTCTGATGAAAAGCGACGGGGGCCAGTCGAGCTTTTCGGTTCTTCTGTTTCAGGACATCGCTGTCATCCCGATGATCGCGCTCATCCCGCTGCTGGCGATCCCCGAACTGGCCGAGACCATCGCCCATTCGGCGGGCCATGGCGACGGGGATCATGGGGGCGGAGATCATGGCGGCGCTTCGATAAGCCTCGTTGAAGGATTACCGGCATGGGCTGCGGCATTGGTGACTATGGGGGCCATTGGCGCGGTGGTTGGCGCAGGGTTTTACCTGACCGGACCGATTTTCCGCTTTGTCGCCGCCGCCAATCTTCGCGAGCTGTTTCTTGCCACGGCCTTGCTGTTCGTGATCGGGATCGCGCTGTTGATGTCGCTGGTCGGCGTCTCGCCAGCCTTGGGGACATTCCTTGCCGGTGTCGTCCTAGCTAACAGCGAATACCGCCACGAGCTTGAAAGCAATATCGACCCGTTCAAGGGCCTGCTGTTGGGCCTTTTCTTTATGACCGTTGGCGCCGGTATCAATTTCAGCCTGCTGTTCTCCAACCCGCTGGGATTGCTTGCATTGGCCATCGGATTGATGGCTGCCAAGGCACTGGTGCTCTATGGCTTGGCGGTCACTTTCAACATCACAGGAGCGGACCGCTGGTTGTTCACGCTTGGCCTCGCGCAGGCGGGAGAGTTCGGCTTTGTGTTGCTGTCATTGACGGTGTCGAGTGCGGTGATCCCCACGGCCCTTGCTGATCAGCTGCTGTTGATCGTGGCGCTCTCGATGCTGCTCACCCCTGCCCTTTTCATCCTGTACGATCGAGTCATCGCGCCGCGCTTTGGCAAAACCGAAGAAC
>JBCCOF010000138.1:0-5984 GCA_039025455.1 Pseudomonadota bacterium
AGAGCCGGGCGCGCGCACAATGACTACCTCGAGATCGCCATTGAAGCGGGTATTCCCGGTCTTGCTCTCGTAGCGGGCTGGCTGATCCTCGTTGGCTGGCTGAGTGTTCGTGTGAGCCGATCACCGTTCCGCTGGGCAGGCTGGGCCAGTAGTGCAATATTGCTGGCGATCGCTTTGCAATCGATCACTGACTATCCTTTGCGCAACCAGACGATGCTGGCGATTGGCAGTTTTGCGCTCCTGATGCTTGCCAAACTGGCAACACCTCCATCAAGCGAGGCAAAATCATGATCGGGCGGGTCCTTTGGCTGACGGCCATTATCCTCGCCGCGCTTGCCACAACTGCCGTGCAGCTTGACCGTCAGTCGCGCTTCAGCCCGGCATTGTCGCCAGCTGTGCCCGAACCATTCCGGGGTTTCGCACAAACAGGGCTGGCCGGTGCGGCCTTACTTGGCAATGACAAGGCGGGCGCCGTGGCTGAAGCGGAGAAATTGGTCAGCCGTCGTCCCTATCCGGCAGAAAATCTGCGCTTCCTTGCTGCGGCGCAGTTCAAGGCTGGGGACGTTGAATCTGGGACGCGCACTATCCAGATCGCGGCAAAGCGCGGCTGGCGCGATACTCTGGCGCAAGAATCGGTGCTGCGCCTCGCGTTGGCAGTCGACGATATCCCTGAAGCCACGCGCCGCTATGCCGCGCTATTCTTGCGAACGGGGACCGAAGAAACACTCCTGCTCGAAATGGGCCCGCAACTGTTCGGTGAGGCAAATGGCCCCGGTCGCCAGACCTTTGCAGAGATTGTCAGCGGCGGCGAGCGGTGGCTCGGCACCTTCCTGAACCGCGGACCACGCGTTTTGCCTCCCGATGCCTTCGTCGAGATCGTGCAAGATAGCAGCGCCAAAGGCGCGCAGTTCGATTGCGAAGGAATAAAACGCGCAACGCCGATCCTCGCAAAGCGCGACGCAGGCGCCGCACAAGCACTCACCGCTAACTTCGCCAAAAAGTGCTGAGCCGAACGCATTCGGCCAATACGCAGCGGGTTACACTTACATAGAGCCTGTTGGCAGTTCTTACCTCCCAAGACGAACATTCGCCCACTCCGTAGGCGGCTATAACGGTTGAGGCGCAGAGGCGGTGCCAACTCCGGCATCCAACGGACCATGCCGATGCATTAGGAACTGTCGAGAAACAGAAAATGGTGCCCAGAAGAGGACTCGAACCTCCACATCCTTGCGAATACATGCACCTGAAGCATGCGCGTCTACCAATTCCGCCATCTGGGCACGAAATACGGGCAGGCAGCGTGCTCTGCTCGCGGGTAGGCGCGGGCGAATAGCGCTCGGGTGCGTGCGCGTCAACGCTTCACATGCGTGCAATGCAGCGAGGCTTGCACAATGGTGCGGGAACGCTTGCCCAACCCCTCGCATTCTAGCATTGGGACGGCGCGCCCTCCGAATGGAGAGACGGACGAAGCCGTTCGCGCATCACAAGCTTGTTGCTCCATAGGATTGACCGCGACATGACAACACAATCACCGCTTTCTGACACGCTGATCACCGTCTTTGGCGGGGGTGGCTATATCGGCAATTACGTTGCGCAAAGCCTGCTCGCACGCGGCGCGCGGCTGCGGATCGCTAGCCGCAATCCGGAGAAAGGCCACTCGCTCAAACCGCTCGCCAATCTCGGTCAGCTGCAATTTGCGCGCTGTGACATCACGCATGAGGAGAGCCTCGAAGCCGCGCTGCAAGGGGCGGATTATGTGGTCAATCTGGTTGGTGACTTTGCCGGCAAACTCGAAGAATTGATGGGCGAAGCGCCCGGCCGGATGGCGCGCATCGCGGCGGCCAATGGTGCGCGCGGCTTTGTCCATGTCAGCGCTATCGGACCCGATACCAATTCAAGCGCCGCCTATGCGCGCGGCAAGGCCTTGGGCGAAAAGCGCGTGCTGGAGGAGTATCCGACCGCTACAATCCTGCGCCCCTCGATTGTGTTTGGTAAGGATGACAACTTCCTCAACATGTTCGGCGGCATGATCGAGATGATGCCAGTCCTGCCTGTGTTTGGCCCGGACGCAAAGCTGCAACTGGTCTATGTCGACGACGTGGCCGAAGCTATTGCTCTTGCGCTTGAAGACCCGTCCGAACATGGCGGGCATATCTATGAGCTGGGCGGGCCGGAGCAGCTCAGCATGATGGAGATCAACGAGCGGATCGCCGAGGCCCAAGGTCGCAAGCGCACGTTCCTTGCGATGCCTGATGGTGTGTCTTCGCTGTTCGCCACAATGCCGCTGACCCCGATGAGCCGCGATCAATGGACGCTTCTAAAGCCCGGCAGCACGGTTTCGGGCGAGCACCGTACTTTCAAGGAACTCGGGATCGACCCGCGCCCACTGGGACTGTTCCTCGACAAATGGATGGAGCGCTATCGCAAGCACGGGCGCTTTGGTCTGAGCAATGATCGCAGCAAAGCGCGCGCGGACTGAACACTCGCCCTGAGCCTTGGCCCGCTTAGAGCGCGGCCTTGTACAGCGTCAGCAGGTCGGCATATGCCTTTTCTGCTGCTGCTTGAGCATAGACGGGGCTGTCCGGCACGGTCCAACCGTGGTTGCCATCATAAACCTCAATCGTTGCAGGCCGCCCGGCCGCCTTTGCAGCGGCGCCAAAGGCAACCTTGTCGTCCGGGGCCTTTTCATCGTCATTCTTGGCAACCGCGATCAGAAAGCTTGCCTGTGTCGTGTCCAGAAGCTTGTGCGGGCTTTTGTCATAATCCTCACGCACCAGACCTCCGCCATGGAAGCTGGCAGCAGCCTTGATGCGAGAGGGCACCGCTGCGGCGCTCCACACCGTGAAGGGGCCACCCATACAATATCCTTGCGAACCGACGCCTTTGGACGTGTCGACCGCATCCTGAGCATCGAGCCACGCCACAGCGGCCTTTGCATCGCTTCCAATCGTGTCAGCGTTGAGCTTACCGCGCCACGGGCGGACTTTCTGAAATCCGCCAGCGCCAGCAAAGGCGGCAAAGTCGGCAAATTGCTCGCCCGCCACATCGCGATAATAGGGGTTCATCACGAGCACAGCATAGCCTTCACCAGCAAGGCGCCGGGCCATGGTGCGTTTGGATTCGCGGATCGATGCGATGTCGGGCCAGAAGATCACCGCAGGGTGAGAGCCGCCATCAGGATGGACGAACAGCGCATCCATTGTGCCGTCGGCTGTTTTGAAAGTGACTGCGGTTTCTACGAGGCCTGCAGGAGCGCTCGCATCCACATTACCCGAAGTTGCCTCGGTGGGCGCACATGCCGCTATCGCAGCCGCACCGGTGAGCGCGCCAAAGTGACGGCGACTCAGCGCCTCTTTCGCCCATATTTCTAAGGTTGCTTCGTCGCACATAGCCGCTTCTCCATGGAGTTGTTTAGTCCATGTGTAGGAGCGCTAAGCGTGTGCGAAAACCCCTGTTGTGGTGCGGGACGGCTATGTTCAGCCAGTCCCGCTCACATAATCAAAAGCCGCGTTTGGCTTCGATGCGCTGCTTTGCCCATTCCGGAGTGCCGATGCCGGTTTTGTCATCGACGGAGTCGTGCGATTCGAGCCATGCAACAGCATCTTTCGCATCCGCTTCAATCTTCGGGGCATCGCCGCCGTCACGATCAAGGATAAGCACCGAAAAGCCCTGCTTGGCCAAACGGCGCGCTTCGGAGCGGCTGTTAACACCGAGACCGGATTGATCACGCCAGGTCAGAACGGCCGGATGGGCGCCCTTGGCAGGGCGGGTGAAGAATGCCTGAACCGGACCAGCGCCCGAGGGGATCGTAACCATGCTTTCGGTTACTTCGGCGATGTTGGTTGATACGCGAGCCATAGCAACGCCCGGCGTGCCCGCAGCAACCGCAGCCGCACCTGCTGCTGCGCCAAATTGGCGACGCGAAACAGTGGTGTTGGTTTCCGTTTTCTGGCTCATCTCGTATTCCCCCTCAAAGCATTATAAATTCAACTAAGTGCACGGCCTGTATAATAGACACATTACTTAACCAGCGGCAAGAGTATACTGGGCCGAAGACGCGCTCGGCGCGTCACCAGCCAAACACGATTCCGCCGAGCAGGCGGCCGGGAATAAAGGTAAACCCACCAGCCACAAGCAGCCCGACATAGAGGCCAACCATCATCCCTCGGTGCATTCTGATGCGTTTGGTGCGCACGGCCCAGATGCCCCAGGGGATGTTGATCAAGGTCCAGATGGTGAAGATGTGAATGAAGCTGAAGCCGGTCCCCGCGATCCCTGCTCCAGGTGCGCGAATAAAGATACTGGAAATCGCCGTCAGGATCATGAGCGCGGCCCAGACCCGACCGATCGACTTGTGCAACGCATCGCCCTTGCGCCGGAACAAAATGAATGGACCCAGCAGTGCTGCCCCGCCAGCAGTGAACAGGTGAAGCAAGATCGGACCTTCAAGGCTCTTATTCGCGCCGCCCGATCCGCTGCCAGGCGCGTTGCTGGCGAACCCGCCCGTCGTCGATGAAAGGACCGTCATCACCACAGTTATTACGATGGTGATAATGGCAGTGATGACGATAGTTCGCTTGTCCATTACTCCTCCTGCGATAGTCTAAGATATATCGCAAGAAAGAGCGCGGATCAATCAGCTGATCGAAAAGCGGCGCCCAAAGCGTCGCTTGAAGGACTAGAAGGTAAGGCTCGCGAAGATTGTGAAGTAGTCGGCGCGCGCGTCGTTTGGCGCGGGTACGCCCCATACCACCGAAACCAGCGTCGTCGACCCTCGCGCCACTGGCACGCTGGCTATTCCGGATTCATCTGTTCGGATTGTTGTCGCCTTACCCGTTTCATCGAGCGCCGCCGAATTGACGCTGGCACCTGCCAGCGGTTCGCCACGCCACAAAACCTGCACCATCAAAGGTTCGCCATTTGCCAAGCCATAGGGATTGACCAGCGGCACAATTTCAAGCGTCTGCCCGATCGGTTTGGTGACATTTTCAGTCGGACTTTCGCCGACCATGATCAGGCTCTTGGCCCGCCTTGCGTACAATTCGGTGCCGCTCTGTCCTTCTGTGCCTCGTGCCTTGCGGTGCGCCGCAATTGCGTCGAGGCCTTCATGGTCGAGGTAACGGTTGAACCGTTCCGCTTCGAGATCGCTGAAGCTGGG
Source organism: Pseudomonadota bacterium (assembly GCA_039025455.1). Taxonomy (GTDB): domain Bacteria; phylum Pseudomonadota; class Alphaproteobacteria; order Sphingomonadales; family Sphingomonadaceae; genus Erythrobacter. The sequence goes on from JBCCOF010000138.1 coordinate 5,159, forward strand.
ATTGCTTTCGAAGGCAACCACATAAGTGCCCGGGCCGCGCATCGTGACGAGCGCCGTGCCCGCTTCCCCGTCTGCCGTGGTCCGCACCGCCTGTTGCAGGTCGCGGCTGCCGCTTTCACCATAGATGCGCAGCGAAGCGATCCGCTCCCAATACAGGCCCCAATCGCTGACATCACCCGCATCGCCGACTTTGAATTCGACCAAGACCTCGTCGCGCGGGTTAGGGTTATGCTCCACGGGTTGAAGCCAGAAACTGTGCGCCGCAGCCGCGCCCGACCATGCGAGCGCCAGTGCCGAAAACAGGATTTTCAACCGCATCTATCGACCCCGTGAGTTAGAACGCGTCGTCACAGCGGGTGCTGGACATGACGTCATGCCGCCGGACTAGGCGTCAGGCGCGCCATGGGCAACAGGGTATGGCTAGCGAGCGACGCGCTCAGATCTCGATCATAATCCGGATGTTCGCGGGATGAACACGGTGTGCTGCTGCGATACGAACCCGACACTCTTCGATCAGTGCCCCGCCATTCGTGCCCGAAGCCGCCTGGCCCAGCTCATCGCCGCTCACGCCGAGAACCTCGGCGATCTGAGGGAGACGATCGCGAACCGGGCGCGCTTTGCTTTTTTCCCATGCCCAGACGGTCGGCTTGCTCACCCCCAGCGCATCGGCAACCTGCGCCAGAGTCAATCCGCGTTCGCGGCGCAGACGGCCCAGCTTTATTCCGAGCGGTTCTTGGTGCGCCGCTCTGACTGGCGAGGCGTGCTCCAACGGGTTGCCACGAGGGCTGGCGATCGCCGCGCGCAATTGCGTCGCAGCCAGCGCGCC
>JBCCOF010000139.1:0-5978 GCA_039025455.1 Pseudomonadota bacterium
CACCGGAGCGGTCGCGCCAAAGCCAGAACCATCCTGACCCAGCACGATCTGGTTGATCCGCGTTGTGCTTGCGCCTGCTCCCAGAGCAAAGGAGGCCGCGTGCGATGCAGCCGAGCCTGTTCCGATAGCGCTGGAGAAGTTAGCGGTCGCATCCGCCCCCGATCCCAGCGCCAGCGAGGACAGACCCGCCGCGTTGGCAAACGAACCCAGCGCCGTCGAGTTAACCCCGCTCGCGCTGGAGATCGCGCCCAAAGCGTAAGACAGCTGCCCCGTAGCCTTCGCATCCGGCCCAATCGCAGTGGCATAGTCAGCGGTCGCCTCGGAGCCCTCGTCATCGGGGTCAACCGGACCATCACCGCCAATGGCAATCGCGCTGATGCCGCTCGCGGTGGTCTCAACGCCGATTGACAGCGTGTTTGCTCCGGAAGCCTGCGAATTTCTGCCCAGCGCCACCGCGCTGTTTCCTCCGGCATCGGCGCTCACACCCAATGCAATCGCGCTGTTGGCGCTGGCGAAGGCGTTGGAGCCGATTGCCATGGCTTGCTGGGCGAGAGCCTCCGTCCTTTCGCCCAGCGATATCGCGCCGATTGCGCCGCTGGTTTCCGCTCCATTGCCAATTGCAACCGCACCTTCGTCTTCTGCGAAAGCAGAGCTGCCGAGAGCAACGCTGTTTGCCCCTTCGGCCAGCGCGCTTGCTCCGGCTGCAAGGGTTCGGCTGCCTCGTGCGCGAGCATTGATACCAAGCGCGGTTGCGGATTCTCCGGTGCCTTGCGCCGTGTAGCCAAGCGCGGTGGCGTTATCCTGATTGGCTAGGCTATCCGCTCCGATGGCGATGGAGAACAAGGCCGCAGCCTGCGCTCCTTCACTACCACCATCAAGGCCGTCACTGCCTATCGCAATGGAGGAGGAGCCGCTTTCACTGAATGCACCAAGCGAAATAGCATTTGTGCCTGAGGCGATCGCGCCGGTTCCGAAGGCGCTGGCGCTTTGCCCGCTGGCCGTCGCTTCGAAGCCGACCGCCGTTCCGCTTGCTCCGCTGGCGCTCGAAGAACCGCCAAGCGCAATTGCGAAGAATCCTGTCGCTTGTGATGATGCCCCAAGCGCAATCGTTTCCGTGTTCGACGAGCTGGCCGCCTCGCCAATGGCCAAGCTACCGGCTCCGCTCGCGCTTGAGTTCACACCTGCTGCGATTGCCGAAGCGCCGTCTGCCCGAGCAGAACGACCGATCGCGACTGCAGAAAAGCCGGTAACCGTGGAACTGATGCCAAACGCAATTCCACCGCCGCCTGATGCCTGGGCATCTGCACCAATCGCGATTGACCATGCAGAGTTTGCCCGAGCGCCGGATGTGTCTGCATCGTCAAAGTCGCCGCCGATCGCAATCCCGAAAGCTTGCGCCTGAGCGTTGCGCCCAACCACTACCGAACCTTCGCCAGTCGCAGATGCATCTTCACCGACCGCTGTGCTGTTATCGCCACCCGCTTGAGAATTCGAGCCCACCGCAGTGGAGTTTTCGCCGGTCGCACGAGCATTCACGCCGCATTCGAGTGTGTTTGAGCCAAAACTCAAATTCTCGTTGCACTCGGGAGTGTTGTCCGCCCGAGCGGGCGTGAGTGCCAATGTCGCAGCGCCTGTTAGGGTGCCGGCGCCCAAGATTAGGATGGAAGTTTTCGAAGGTTTCTTCATCGCAGCATCTCCTCAGCCTGAGCCAGGCTTGCGTTTCACATGAGGAGACAATCGGGATTGAGCCGCTGCTGCGCGACAAACAAACCGTGATGATTGCGAGGTTTTTAGCTTACGGAGAGCTTACGGGCGGTTGCGAGCCAGCGTCTTACGCACGGGCGCCAGCGCAGCCTCGAGCTCAGGATCGCCTCGCAGGCCATCCCACACCGGATCGCGCCCAAGCGGACCCAGGAGCGCAACACCAGGACTGGCCTGCGCGTAGGGCCAGCCGAGATCGTTCACCAACCGCTCGATCGCGGCGATGGCTCTGGTGCGTTGCCCCTGTGCCGCCGCCAAGTTGGCTTCGAAAGAGGTCGCGGTCATGTCCATGTCACCGGATGCTTTCCAGCGGGCGACCGATTCCTCGGCCAGCTTGAACAGCGCTTTCGCCTCTTCCTCTCGCCCCGCCTCGCGTAGAGCGACCCCGACATAGGTCGCGGTGTTGGGGATCGCATGATGCGGGCGGATTTGCGTTTCGGCGAAGCTGCGCAATGCTTCGGGGGAGCCGAGACCCTTGTCGTAGAGATCAAGCAATTCCTCGGTCCGCCCGTCGCGGATGAACAGCGAGGGTGCGGAAATGGCAATCGGGATGATGCGCCAGAAATTATCCGGCTTGACGCCGGCGGCGTCGAGCATTTGTTTGTCAGGCAGGATACCGGACGCCACATTCTCCACCACGCCGGGCATTCCTGCTATCTGCACGGGTTGCGGAGCCTGACCAAGAAGTACGAGAATATTGGCGAGGTGGGGCAACATGATCTGCTTGGTCGCAGGGTCCATCGAACCCATAGCATCGCGCATCAGACGCACATATTCATCAAGCTCGCCTGATCGTAAAGCCATCCGCCCGCGTGCAATCTGTGCCTGCCAAGGCTGCGCGGCAGCGGCGATGATATTCTGGTCGATCTCGTCCGCCAGTTCCGGCTTGCCCGCCGAGGCGGCATAGGTCGATGCCTGCCATGTCCGGTTCCACAGAGGGTCCAGCTTGGCAGCCTGCACCATCGCTTCCAGTTCGCCGCCGGGATAATCGGGATGCGCGCTGGCGTGGCTGAGCCAGAACCACGCTTCGGCATCACCCGGGTCAAGCTCCACCGCTTTTTGCAGCATGTGGTGGCGTGTCTCGGAGTCGTCTGAAACAAGCCCTGCGATCTTGTGCGCTTCGACCGAATCCGGATCAAGTTTCAGAGCCTTGTCCGCGAGTTCGCTCGCCTCTCTCTGCGCTCTGGCCTGCTCCTCAGCAGTCCGACCCGCGCCGAGAAACCGCGCTTTAGCAAAGCCGCTCCACCCTTGCGAGAAGTCGGGATTGCGCTCGACAATTTCTTCCAGCAATCCGCCAGCGCGGCCGATTTGTGCCGGATCGCGGCTTTTGATCATCGCGATTGCGCTAAGGTAAGCCGCGAAATCGCCCTGTGAAATGTTGGAGGTGCGCGTGCTCGCATCGGTCGGTCGCCCTAAAGCTTCGAGCAGAGTGCGCGCGGCACGATGCGGGAGCATCTCGGTTTCTTCGGGCGAGGTTGCGATGCGGCCTGACCACGATTCCTCGCCGCCTTCGGATTTTACGACGGCCAGCTCTAGGATCACCTTGTCGTCGGGATTCGCAACGCGCCCGGTAAGCACCAACTCCGCATCGAGCCTGCGCCCGATCTCCGCTGCTCCGATGCCTTCGTCGGCCAGTTGCCGCGCGCTTTCGGGGGTGGACACGATGACGCCCTGATTGCGGCCCAGTTCGGTTCGCAGTTCCGACTCCAGACCCGATACGAACAGCGGATCGACGCCTTCGTCCGCCTCCAGCGGGGCGATGGCAATGCGGACAGGGTCTATCGGGGTGCTGCTGCTCCACTGCCAGAATGCGAATGCGCCAAGAGCGAGCGCGAGTGCCAATGTTGCGATCGCCACTATCCGGTTGGGGAATGGCGCTTTGATATCGGTGTTTGCCGGTGTCTCGGGCGTCTGGCCGGCCTTGGGCGTCGTCGCCTCGACGCCAACACTGGGCAAAGCAAAACCCGGAGCAACAACGATGCGATACCCGACCTTGGGCACATTCTCGAGCGAGACGGCGTCAGCCTCGTCTTGTGCGAGTGCTGCCTGCAAACCCTTACGCACGTTGGAAATGGCGCGATTGATCGAGGTGTCGCCCACAATCCGTCCGTCCCAGCACCGCACGATCAGATCATCACGCGATAGTATCGTTTCGACCGGATCGGTCAGCGCGACGAGCACCTGCATGACCTTGGGTTCAAGCGTCACTTCGCCGCCATTGCCGACAATCTTGCGCAGCGAAGGCTGAACACGCAGCGGACCCAGCGCAAAGTCCGGCAGATGCGCGAGATCGACCGAGCGCGAGCGAGCATCAAGCGCCCGCTCTTCGCCTGTGAACCCGAGGTTCACTGCGCCAAATCCCATCTGCACCCAGTCATCGGCCAAGTTTGCACTGAAAGTCGCAACAAACCAAGCCCGTAAGGCTTTCGTAAGCTCTAAATCAGGGAATTCTCAGCGGTTCTGCGCAGCGGCAATCCGCCGATCCATCCATCTTCCGAGCGTCCCAGATGGTCGCACTCCGGTTTTTACGGAGCGGCCACTCACAACCGAGGAGGATATCCGATGAAGAATGCAATTACTCTGTCGAGCCTTACTACCGTCGCCGCGCTTGCGTTTTGCGCGGTGCCGGTTTCCGCAGATGAACCCGCGACCGAAGAGCCCGAAACCAAGATCCATGTCGAGGAATATCCCAACGGCACGGTCTGGGTGAATCAAGACGACGGCCGGTATCTCTGGCCAGCGGGAAAGAACGAACGGATCGACTGCAACGACAATATGAAAGAGTGCAAGAAGCACCTCGCCGATGCGGTCGATTCAGGCGAGCCGATTGTAACCGACATGGCAGGTGACATTAGTCCGTCCCAGTTGAGCAAGGTCCTTCGCAAACGCCCCGCTGTTCTGCGTTTCCTGACGTCGCGCGTGAACAAGGCGAGACGCTCGCCGCGCTGACTCTCGCACATCCACGCTCGTGAGGCTCCTTTGGCGAGCCTCAATCAACCCCGGGAGAAAACACCATGCTGAAACTGATGCACCTTGCGATGGCGTCGGCTGCTCTGACATTGGGCGCCAGCGTCGCCACTGCCCAGAACGCGCCCGCTGTCAGCCTTAACTCGTTTCTCGAATACGACGTCTACGAAGACGGCAACATCGCCATCGAGGACACCGACATTGCCTTCGCCCCGTCGACCCCGTGCGCCAAAGCTGTCATCCGCAAAGCCAATGGTGGCACAGTGGCCAGCCACGGTTTCTACGACGAATACCGTATGAGCGCGCAAGTGTTCGGCCGGATCAGACCCGTGCAAAGCCCTGTCGTGAAGCTGAGGCCGGGCGATTATGTGATGGAATTTCAGATCGGCCGTAAGAAGGTAACAGCGTTCCCCTTCTCGGTGGCCAAAGCGTCTGATTCATCCGATCCATTCGCACCGGGATCGACTTATAAGTGGACCGGCCCTTGGCAGAAATGGGCCTATCTCGCTCCGGATGCCCAGCGCAGCGGGGCGGCGGCGGCGCTTTATTTCTGGGCCGGTTCGAACGATGTCGATGCGACCTCGAAACGGCGGCTGTACATTGCAAAAGTGTATCGTAACGGGAAGCTAATCGCGCAAAGCAAGCGCGGGGTTGGCACAATCACGAGCCGGTGGATGGAACGGCACAAGGTGACGCTGCTGCAACCGCATTCGGAGCGTAATGGTCGCAACGCTTCGGTTGTGCCCCTTTCCGAGCTGGCCAAGCCGGGTAGCTATCGTATCGATGTCGAATTGATCGACAATGGCGAAGTGTTCCGCACTTTTGCATTCCGATCATCGGGCGGAAAGATAATGCCCCATCCGCGCACCGTTCTTGGACAAGGCGGCGAGTTCAAACAGGACACCTACATATTCCCGCGCGCGCCCGACCCGAGGTCATCGAGCTACACATGGCGCGAGGTCCACTGGATTTCGCGTTGAGCATGAGGAATGTGGCGGAGACGGTGGGATTCGAACCCACGATACGGGGTTACCGTATACACACTTTCCAGGCGTGCGCCTTCGACCACTCGGCCACGTCTCCGCGTTTTATCTGTCCTACCGCTTCGCTGCTTTGGGGCAGGCTTGTCTGTTCTCCTGCAAGAGTGGCTGGCCAGAAAACAGAGCGCGGCGTCTAGCTTTGAAAACCCGGCTGCGCAAGGCACCCGATTGGATCAACGTAAATAGCCCCAATCGCCTCGCCGCATGAAG
>JBCCOF010000140.1:0-5942 GCA_039025455.1 Pseudomonadota bacterium
CTTTTTCGCTAATTTTACCTCTCATGAAAATTGCTATCGCCGCAGGCACTACGGTAAAACAAAATACCATTGCGGCAAGCAAAGCCATTATCACGGTCGCTGCCTTCGGATATGAAGGCGACCCGATGCGCTTGCTGTTCGAGGGCAATTTCGCACCCACCCACGCCTTCAGCGCCTTCTATCGCTGGATCCGCGAGGATTTCGGCGCGCATTCGGTGCTGCATTTCGGCACCCACGGCGCGCTCGAATTTATGCCCGGCAAACAGGCCGGGATGACCGGCGATTGCTGGCCCGAACGGCTGATCGGCGATCTGCCCAATTACTACCTCTACGCCGCCAACAACCCGTCCGAAGGGATGCTGGCCAAGCGACGCTCTGCGGCGACCCTCGTGAGCTATATGACCCCGCCACTCGCGCAGGCGGGCCTTTACAAAGGCTTGGTCGAACTCAAGGCGAGCGTCGAGCGCTGGCGGATGACCGCCGATGACGCAGAAGGCCGCGCCGAGCGGGACGATCTCGCCGAGATCATCGCTGACCAATGCGACGCGCTCGACATTGAATGCGGCGAAATCGGCGAGTTGGCCACGCGGCTGTATGAACTTGAAGCGACACTGATCCCCCATGGCCTGCATGTGCTGGGCCGCAATCCGGCGGGCGAACAGCGCGAAGCCATGCTCGATGCGATGATCGAAGCGGGCGGTGAAGACGCCGGTGATCGTGAGACGCATGACAGTGATGAACTCGGCGCGAAGCTCGATGCCAGCGACGAACTCGGCTCGCTGATCCATGCGCTTGATGGCGGCTATGTCCAACCCGCGCCGGGCGGTGACATTGTCGCGAACCCCGATGTCCTGCCCACGGGCCGCAACATCCACGGCTTTGACCCGTTCCGCATCCCCAGCGCCTATGCCTGCATGCAGGGTCAGGATCAGGCCGAGCGCCTGATCGCGCGCCACGTGGAAAACGGAGAGCCCTTCCCCGAAAGCATCGCAATGGTGCTCTGGGGCACCGACAATATGAAGACCGAAGGCGTCCAGATCGCGCAGGCGATGACGCTGCTCGGCGCGCGGCCACGGCGCGATTCCTATGGTCGGCTGTGCGGTGCGGAGCTAATCCCGCTGTCCGAGCTGGGGCGTCCGCGCATCGACGTTGTGATGACGCTGTCGGGCATTTTCCGCGACCTTCTGCCGCTGCAAACGCGCATGCTCGCCGAAGCCGCGCTGCTCGCCAGTCAGGCCGACGAAGCGCCAGAGGACAATTTCGTGCGCAAGCACAGCCTCGCGCATCAGTCGCTGCACAATTGCGACCTCGAAACCGCATCCCTGCGCGTGTTCTCCAATGCCGAGGGCACGTATGGCGCCAATGTGAACCAGATGATCGACGGCGGCGTGTGGGCCGACCCGGACGAACTGGCCAATGCGTTCGAGATCAACAAGGGCTTTGCCTACGGCGTCAACGGCACACCGGTGCAACAGCGCGACTTGCTCCAGAGCGCGCTCAAGGACGTCGAGTTCACCTATCAAAACCTCGAAAGCGTCGAAGTCGGGATCACCGATCTCGATCAATATGTCGACGGGCTTGGCGGGGTCAGCCGCTCGGTCGCGCGGGCACGGGGCGAGGACGCGCCGGTCTACATCGTCGATTCAACACGCGGCGCCACCAAGGTGCGCACCTTGTCGGAACAGATCGACCTCGAAACCCGCACCCGCACGCTCAACCCGAAATGGTTCGAAGGAATGCTCGATCACGGTTTCGAAGGCGTGCGCAGCATCGAAAACCACGTGACCAACACGCTCGGCTGGTCGGCGACCACAGGCAAGGTTGATCCGTGGGTCTATCAGAAAATTTCAGAGACCTTCGTGCTCGATCAAGAGATGCGCGAACGGCTCTCCAAACTCAATCCGAAAAGCTCCGCGCGGGTGGCGAACCGCCTGCTCGAAGCCTGCGACCGCCAATTGTGGGAGCCGGATGATGCGACACTCGCCGCCCTGCGCGAAGCCAATGACGAACTCGAAGACCGCCTCGAAGGCGTCTTTGCGGGCGAGCAAGAATAGACAGAGGGATCTGCTGATATGAACCTACAAACGCCGAAATCGGATTTCGCCAAGCCGGATGGCGAAGGCTCGGTCCAGGTCCAGCTCGACCCGCGCGACCAGATCAAGGGCGCAAAGGTGTTCGCGGTCTATGGCAAAGGCGGGATCGGCAAATCGACCACGTCGTCGAACCTGTCCGCCGCCTTTTCCAAGCTGGGTCACCGGGTCCTGCAAATCGGGTGCGATCCCAAGCATGACAGCACCTTCACGCTGACCAAAAAGCTGATGCCGACGGTGATCGACGTGCTCGAGACGGTCGAGTTCCACTCCGAGGAATTGCGCCCCGAAGACTACATGTTTGAAGGATTTAACGGCGTAATGTGCGTCGAAGCTGGCGGCCCTCCGGCGGGCACGGGCTGCGGCGGCTATGTCGTGGGCCAGACGGTCAAGCTGCTCAAACAGCACCACCTGCTCGAAGACACCGACGTGGTGATTTTCGACGTGCTGGGCGACGTGGTGTGCGGCGGGTTCGCCGCGCCACTGCAACATGCCGAGCGTGCGCTGGTCGTGGCTGCCAACGACTTTGACTCCATCTTTGCAATGAACCGGATTGTTGCGGCGATCGGCGCGAAATCGAAGAATTACGATGTGCGGCTTGCCGGTGTGGTCGCCAACCGCTCGCGCGAGACCGACGAGATTGATCGTTTCTGCGACCAAATCGGGATGCAGCGGCTCGCCCATTTCCGCGATGTCGATGCGATCCGGCGTTCGCGCCTCAAGAAATGCACTCTGTTTGAAATGGGCGACGATCCAGAAGTGGTTGCCGCGCAGGACGAATATATGCGGCTCGCAGCGATGCTGTGGGCGGGTGTCGATCCGACAATCGCCAAGCCTATGAAAGACCGCGACATTTTCGACTTTTTGGGGTTTGAATAATGGCCAGCCGCGTTCCCACACCCTTCGAATCCGGTCCCTATGCCGAGCGTCGCGAGAAACTCGCGACCTATTTCGACAGCACCGCGCGTCAGGCGTGGATCGACCTCACATCCGATGCGAAAGTCAGCGGCATTCGCGCGACAGTGCGCGCCGGACGTGATGAGATGCGCGCCACTCTGCTGAGCTGGCTGCCCGCCGACCTGCGCCGCACGCAAGTGCTCGATGCGGGATGTGGCACGGGTGCGCTGGCCTTGGCTGCGGCGTGTCGCGGCGCGGAAGTCACCGGCGTCGATGTCGCTGGCGGTCTGGTCGAAGTTGCGCGCGAACGCACCCCGTCCTTTACCGGACATGGCCGCGTGCGCTGGGAAGCGGGCGATATGCTCGATCCCGAATTCGGGACTTTCGCGCATGTGGTCGCGATGGATTCGCTGATCCACTATTCGCCCGAAGATCTGGTCGCGGCGCTTGCCGAATTGAGCGAGCGGACCACCCATTCGATCCTGTTCACCTTCGCACCCTACACCAAGCTGCTGGGCGCGATGCACACTGTGGGCAAGGTCTTTCCCAAGAGCGACCGTTCCCCCGCCATCGTGCCGGTGTCCGAAACCGAGCTGCGCGCCAAGCTGACCCGCATCAAGGGTTGGAAAATCGGCCGCACGCAGCGGGTTTCAAGCGGTTTTTACACCAGTCAAGCGCTGGAATTGGTGAAGCACGGATGAGCAAGAGCACTCGCCCTGCACCAAAGATCAGTCAGGCGATGATCGCCTGGCTGCCCTTTGCGGATGCGGCGAGCACCGAGCTGCCGCTGTCGCAATTGCTGCGCCTGTCGCTGTTTCAATTCAGCGTCGGGATGGCGGCGGTGCTGCTTAACGGCACGCTCAACCGGGTGATGATTGTCGAGCTAAGCGTGCCCGCATGGATGGTCGCCACTCTGATCGCCGTGCCCCTGCTGGTCGCGCCGTTCCGCGCGCTGATCGGGCACAAATCGGACCGTCACGTATCCGCATTGGGCTGGCGAAGGGTGCCCTACATATGGTTCGGCACGCTGATGCAGTTTGGCGGGCTGGCGATCATGCCCTTTGCCCTGCTTTTGCTCAGCCGCGAGGCGGATTTCATGCTCGGGACCATCGGCGCCGCTGGCGCTTTTCTGCTTACCGGCGCGGGCTTCCATATCACCCAGACCGCTGGCCTCGCGCTGGCGACCGACCTTGCGCCGGAAGACAAGCGCCCGCGCGCAGTTGCGTTGCTTTATGTGATGCTGCTGGTCGGCATGATGTTCTCGGCATTCGTCATTGGCGGATTGCTGATCGAGTTTTCGCCCACCCGTCTGGTCCAAGTGATCCAGGGCGCGGCGGTGGTCACTTTCATCCTCAACCTCACCGCCCTGTGGAAGCAGGAAGCGCGCGCGCCCGAGCGCAACAAAGCCAATGACGACGCGCCCAGCTTTCGCGAGCTTTGGAACGCTTTTGTCAAAGACGGACGCAATGCGCGGCTGCTCACGGCAATCGGCATCGGCGCGGCGGGTTTTGCGATGCAGGATGCGCTGCTCGAACCCTATGGCGGCGAAGTTCTGGGCCTGTCGGTTGGCGCGACCACCGCGCTCACCGGGGCATGGGCCTTGGGCGCTTTGGTTGGATTTATCCTGTCGGGCCGCTCATTGTCGCGCGGTGCAGACCCGCTGCGGATTGCGGGCATGGGGCTTGTCACCGGCGTTGCCGCCTTCCTGCTCATCCTGTTCGCCGCGCCGTTCGGTTCGCCGATGATGCTGTTTGCAGGCGCGAGTTTTATCGGGCTTGGCCTCGGGCTGTTCTCGGTCGGCACTTTGATCGAAGCGATGAACCTCGCCAAGCAAGCCACCGCCGGTCTCGCGCTCGGCGCATGGGGCGCGGTGCAGGCAACCTGCGCTGGCCTCGGTATCTTTTTGGGCGGAGCCTTGCGCGACATCGTCGCCTGGATGGCTGCCGATGGCAGTCTGTCCGAAGTGCTCGCCACCCGCGCCACGGGCTATGGCACTGTTTATATTCTGGAAATCCTGCTGCTTTTGGCAGGCCTCGCCGCGATCGGACCTCTGGTTGGCCACGCTCGCAGAACCACCACCGATCCCACTGGAGAAACAGGCCAGCCGTTTGGCGGCCTGCGCGAGTTTCCCACCTGACGGATTAATTGCCCGGCTGCTGCTGCCCCAGCGGCCAAATCGAATGAGAGGAATGTGAAATGCAGAACTCAATACAGAACGACGCCACAACCTATATCATCGGGACGTTCGACGTCGCCGAGCTGACGTTTTTGGCCTTTTTCGTCTTTTTCATCGGACTGGTCATCTACCTCAACCGCGAAAGTCGCCGCGAAGGCTATCCGCTTGAGCATGAGCAAACCGGAATCATAGACCGTGGCCTGCCGCTTTCCGATGGCGGGAAGAAGACGTTCAAGCTGCCGCACGGCCAAGGGACCTATGTCCCCGAAGACGCGCCGCGCGACGAATTGTCCAAGGTCGGAAACCTTCCTGCCAAGCAAACCTTCGGCGGCGCTGGCGCTCCATGGACGCCAACCGGCGATCCCATGAAGGATGGTGTTGGCCCTGCCGCTTTCGCCCAGCGCTCCGATCAGCCCGACGTCACCTTTGACGGTCGCCCGCGCATCGTCCCTATCGGTGACAGCCACGATATCTCAATCGCGGCGCAAGACATCGATCCGGTCGGACTGCCGGTCTATGGCTGCGACGACAAGCTTGCCGGCACGATCAGCGATGTCTGGGTCGACCAGTCAGAGCACATCATCCGCTATTACGAAGTGACAACCAACTCGGGCAAGAAAGTGCTTGCTCCAATGTTTGTCTGCTCCGTTCAGGGCAAGGGCTTCCTCGGCGGGATCACCCCGCTGGTGGATGATCAGAAGGAGCTGGTCGACATCACCGCGATCCGCTCTGACCAGTTCGACGACGTCCCCGCGATTGCCAAGGCTGGCCAGATCACC
>JBCCOF010000141.1:0-5848 GCA_039025455.1 Pseudomonadota bacterium
AGCCGACCCGCCGCCATAATCGCGCTCGCCCCACGATGCGGCTGGCTGGAGTGCGCTTCGTGACCGGTGATCTCGGTGCGGAATATGGCGACGCCCTTTTGGCCATCGACCACTTGCATATCGGTCGGTTCACCAACGATCACGGCTGAGGGTTGGGGAAGCACATCCTTGATCTCCTCGATCATCGCCGGTGCGCCCAAAAGGCCGATTTCCTCGTCATAGCTGAGCGCGAAATGGATCGGTCGCTTCAGGTCTGCTGCGAGCATGTCGGGGAGGAGCGAGAGGCCGATGGCGGAGAAGCTTTTCATGTCGGCGGTGCCGCGCCCGAATAGCTTGCCGTCTTTCTCGACCACTTGCCACGGATCGGTATCCCAAGGCTGTCCATCAACCGGAACGACATCTGTATGGCCGGAGAGGACCACGCCGCCTTCCACCGCCGGTCCGATGGAGAAATACAGATTGGCCTTGGTGCCATCCGCATTGGGAACCCGCGTCGAAGCCACCTCGTGCTCGGCGAGATACTGCTCGACATCCTCTATCAGCGGGAGGTTCGAATTGCGCGACGTCGTATCATGGCGCACCAAACGCGCGATCCAGTCGAATTGAGGCTTTAGATCAGACATTGCCGACTCTCGATTTTGATTGAAGGCGTGCAGTGGGCGGGCGCACCGCTTCTATCCCATGGGATTGTCGATGGATGGCGCGCAGCTGGTGAACAGGCGGGGGCCGTCATCGGTCATGTAGACGCAATCCTCGGTCCGCACCCCGAACTTTCCGGGCAGATAAATGCCCGGCTCGTTCGAGAAACACATGCCTGTGGCCAAGGGCGTCTGATTGCCGCGAACGACAAACTGGTCCTCGTGCACATCCATGCCGATGCCGTGGCCGGTGCGATGCGACAGGCCGGGGGTGGCGTAGTCCGGTCCCCAGCCCTCGGATTCGTAGTAGCGGCGCACAGCATCATCGATTGCGCCGATGGGCGAGCCGATTTGCGCCATTTCCATGACGATATCCTGCCCCTTGCGCGTGGTGTTCCAGACGCGGGTCTGTTCGGCATTGGCTTCGCCGTGCACCCATGTGCGCGAGATGTCGGATTTGTAGCCGTGCACATCGCAGCCGCAATCCATCAGGATTACCTCGCCTTCGCGAACTTCGTGCACTTTCTTTGAGCCGTGGGGATAGGCGCTGGCCTCCCCCACAAGAGCAAGTGTGAAGACCGGCCGCACGCCATGAGAGCGTGTTGCTTTTTCCATCATCGCCCGGATGTCGCTGCCCACCATGCCCGTTTCGATGCGGGGGAAGATGTCGCGATAGGCTGCCATGGTGATATCGCTGGCAGCCTGCATCAACTGGATTTCGCGCGGGCTTTTGATCTGCCGCAAGGCCGACACGATGGACGAAGCGGAGACGGTTTCGCGGGCTGGCGCGGCGGTGCGCAATCCATCCGCGACAAAATGGCGCGTGGTCCGCTCAAGGCCAATCGAACCCTCGATTTTGCGATCATCGAGCACACCGGCGATCAGCGCAAAGGGGCTTTCATGCTCGTCCCAGTTGCGCACTTCCATATCCATGACCATCAATTCGCGCAGCTTGCTCTCTTCGAAAGCGGGCGACACGATCACGGGCGAACCCGATGCTGGAATGACCAAGGCGGTCAGGCGGCTGCTGCGCCCCCAGCCGAGGCCAGAGAAGTAGAGCATCGAGGTCCCTGCTTCGATCACGATCCCGGCCATGCCTTGCTCGGCCATCAGAGCTTGCGCGCGCGCGATGCGCACCTCGCGTTCCTCGTTCGAGATAGGCGGGGGCAGGGTGATCTTTTCTTTCGCTTCTGGCGATTGAGCGATGGCTGCGCTGATACCGCCGCCGCAGCCTGCCGCCGCTCCGCCAACAGCGGCGAGTTTCAGAAGGTTTCGTCTGGTGGTCACAATATCGCCCTCAGTTTCCTTCTTCTTCGTCGTCCTCATAATCGCCGCGCGGGCGGTCGATCAGGTCGGAGAAGAAGATCGCGTTCATCAGCAGCTTCTCGGTGCCTGGATAGGTCCCACGGAAAACGGGGTTGTCGGCCATCAAAATGACGGCCCCGCGCGACTTGCGCTCGGCGACGATCGAAGGTGTGCCGCCAATCTCCTCCTGCCGCCGCTCCGACGCATAGCCGGTTAGCAGGGGTTTCTCGGCATATTGTACGGGGACAGCGTAAGGATTGCCCTCGGGCCGCTTCAAGGTGAAGGTCGTGTTGCGGTGCACCGGCAGATCGCGATCCGCATAGCCGAAGCCGAGCGGGTGGGTGGTGTCCAGATCGGCGGCGAAGATTGCGCCGCCCAGCACATGCTCGGCATCACGCTCGCCCATGTCAGCGAAGTTCAGCCGTTTCGGCTTTTCGGTGTCACCTTCGTCTTCAGATTTTTCGTCGGTTTCCTCGTCCTTTCTGCCAAGGATAGCGCCTTCTGCCCACAGGGCCGCGTTGCGCGTGGCAATCAAGGTGCCGCCATCTTCGATCCAGCTCGTCACAGCCTTGGTCAGGTTTGCATTCAAAGCCGAGTTACCGCCGACAAGGACAAGGTGCGTGTATTGATCCCAGTCGAGCGAGCCGAGATCATCCTTGTGCACCAAAGTAACGGGCATGCGGTGCTGGTGATCAAGCGTCCACCACACTTCGCCCACTTCATAGCGTGACAGGCCGCCTTCATAGGCCAGAACCACTTTTGGCTTTTGAAGCGAACGAAAGATGTTGGTGGCTCCGAGGTCGCGGCCACTAACTGGTGTGAGGCCAGATGTCGCAGCATAGACCGGGACGCCATCTTCGCGCGCGATTTTCTCCATAATCGCATGGATTTTGTCGACCGGCTGCCCCTGGCGCGCAAGCGGCACAAAGATCGCACCGCGTCCAAGTTCGACATTGCCCGATGTCGTCGGGACGACAGTGCCTTCCATGGCGGCGCGGGCCATCACGTCTTCTGACAGGATCCGGTTGAGCGCGCGCGGAGCGAAGGTGTGCGACCAGTTGAACACATAGCCGTATGGCGCACGGGCGGGCGCTTGCATCGCCTGAAATGTGCCATCCGCTGGCTTGGCGCGCGGCGCGCTGCCGCGGACTTCGGCGTAATCGAGGTCATAGGTCAGCGGGAGAGTCCAGCCCGACACGTCGTAGAAAATGTTCTCTTCGAATTGGGTGAACCGTTCAAAGATGCCGCGGATCAAGCGGTTGTTGGCTTGGTTCGTCGGCACAAAATAACTGGTCCCGGCGGGGTAAGTGCGACCGCCCACGGTTTGGTTGGATTCCAACCGGCTGACCCTGATGTCGTGCATGTTCAGCAGCCGGACGAACCGAGCGGCTCGCTCTGGATCACCTTTGGCGGTGAACACCCAGCCTGTCCGTCCGCCTTGACCAGCCTGCCGGGCGTTCTCGATGAAGAAATCGCGCTGATAGGCGGTGATTTCATCGCGCAGGTCGAGCGACCCCTGAATCGTGGTCAGCGCCGTGCGAAAGTGGGTGCGAACATTGTCAGCGTTCTCCACCAGCCCGCGCTCTGTCTGCACCGCCCCGCCGCGCGCTGCACCCGCTTCGAAGAGGATGCCCAGCGAACCGTTGATTTGGGGATAGGTCGATCCTTTGCCGATGTAGAAATTATCGAAGCGTTCCTCGGCGGTGTAGAGCCGTGCTTCGCTGTCCATAAAAGCGGCGTGACGGTTGGCGATCTCGTAGGTGAGGTCGCGCGCGCGCTCCGGGATCAGCGGGTTGCGGCGCAGCTCTTCGCCGGGGTGGAAGTAATACGGGGAGTTCGACCCCATCTCGTGATAGTCGACCGAGACCATCGGCTTCCATTTGTGCCATTGACGGATCCAGGCCTTGCTCTCCGGCTGGGTCAGCAGCAGCCACTGGCGGTTCAGGTCGAACCAGTAATGGTTGGTGCGCGCCTCAACCCACAATTTGTGGGCGGCATCGTTGATGTCGGTGTTGTCGCCATAGGACCAAAAGGTCTCGACGTGGTCGATCCGGCGGGCGTGGCCATCGGGGTTGAAGGCCACGGTGAACACCATAACCGCGTCGCGCAGCTGCGTTTCAATCGCCGGTCCTTGAGCCGCCGCAAAGTGATACAGCACCGGAATGGCCGCATCCATGCCGGATGTTTCGGCACCGTGGACGCCGAAATTCAGCCACAGCACCATCGGTGCATCATTCGGCCCGGCCTGCCCTTTCAGGCGCGCGAGATGCGTTTGCCGGATGCTTTCAATATTGGCCTGGTTGTCCGGGCTGGTGACCGTGAAGGTCAGGATCGGGCGCCGCTCGTGCGAGTAGCCGATTGTCTCCACGGTGATTCTGTCCGAACGCTGGGCCAGGTCGCGCAGATAGGCGATCATATCGCCATAGCGGACGGGGCGCTCGCCGATCTCGTAGCCGGTGCTATCCTCGAAAGCCGGAACGCTCTCGTCATAGGTTACGCCATCGACCTGAAAATACTCGACCGGCTTGGCACTGGCCGGCGCGGCCCCCATGCTCAGAAATAGACCGACAACGGCGACGAATGCGCAGCGCAACATAGAGGCTCCTCAAAGACTTCGTTTGCCGCGGTGCTTAGCCGAGGCGTGCGGACTCTTCTACTGTTACATGATGCCGGTGACGCTTGCGCAATCGGACGTGGCGGTTCATTCCTGTTGCGGATCGGGATTCGGCCAGACGGGGTAAGCCATGCAAAAGATGCGAAACTTCACCAGCGCGATTTTGGCGCTTCTGGCGGTGATATTTACTGCGGTGCACGGCCCGAGCGCATTGGCGCAAACTGATGAAGATCAGGTAGAGCAAAGCACTTTGTCATCCTTGCCGCTGCGGCTGATCGGCCCGGCCTATCCATCGGGGCGCATCTCCGATTTCGCGTTCTTCGATGATGAGCCGCATCACTACATCGTCGCCACGGCATCGGGCGGGCTGTGGCTGACGACCAATGCGGGCACCACTTGGAAGCCGATTTTTGACCGGGCAGGGACCTATGCCATCGGGGTCGTAGAAATTGCTCCGTCGGACAAGAAAACGATCTGGGTCGGCACCGGGGAGAACAACGCTCAACGCTCGGTCGCGTTCGGTGATGGCGTCTATAAATCGACCGATGGCGGCACCAGCTGGACCAATATGGGCCTTAAGGATTCCGGCCACATCAGCCAAATCTGGATCAACCCCGAAGACGTCGATACCGTGCTGGTCGCAGCGCAAGGCCCGCTGTGGTCGGCAGGCGGTGATCGCGGTCTCTACAAGACCACCGATGGCGGCGCGACGTGGAATCGCATTCTCGAAATCGACGAGCACACCGGCATCAACGAATTCGTTGTCCACCCCGACAATTTCGACCTGATCGTTGCCTCGTCCTATCAGCGTCGCCGACATGTGTGGGTGCTCATCAATGGCGGCCCCGGTTCAGGCGTCCATCGCACCACCGATGGCGGCGAAACTTGGACAGAAGTGCAATCGGCTTTGCCAAAGGATGATATGGGCCGCATCGGCCTCGCGATGGCACCATCCAACCCCGATATGGTCTACGCCATCGTCGAGGGGCAGCCCGAAGAACAAGGCGTCTTCCGCTCAAACGACTTCGGGCAGAATTGGGAAAAGCGCTCGGGTCACATGACCACGAGCCCGCAATATTACAACGAGATCATCGTCGATCCGGAAGACGAAAACACACTCTATTCGCTCGACACATTCTCAAAGCGCTCGCGCGATGGCGGCATGACTTTCACCGATCTGGGCATTGCCCACCGGCACGTTGATGACCACGCTTTGTGGATCAACAAACGCAACACCAACCACCTGATAATCGGCGGCGACGGCGGCATCTACGAAAGCTGGGACGGCGGA
>JBCCOF010000142.1:0-5774 GCA_039025455.1 Pseudomonadota bacterium
CTTCGGCGCGCGGATCGGGCTTGGCATCCTGCGCAGTTGTCACGCTGGCGGTGGTGACGAGAAAGAGGGAGAGAGCGGCGGCAACGGGCGCAAAACGCATTATGGGCTCCTTGATTGCGGCAAGCCGGGAGAGGAAAGGCACAGCCATATGCGTTACGGCTAACATGATGAACGCAGGATGGCGATAAAAAAGCCGTCCGTGCCGTGGTGATACGGGTCGAGGCGGATTCCTTCGCCATGGCGGGAGCCAAGCGGAAGATCCGGCTGCTCGGCGCGCCAAGCCGGATTGCGGGCGAGAAACGCCGCCGCGCGGTCCGCCCCCTCCTGATCGAGCAGCGAGCATGTGACAAAAACAATCCGCCCGCCCGGCTTGGTGAGATTTGCGGCGATGTCGAGCAGACGGTCCTGCACTTCGGCAAAGCGCTTTAGGCGCGGCGGGGTCAGCCGCCACTTGGCTTCGGGCTTTCGTCGCCATGTGCCCGTCCCCGAACACGGCGCATCGACCAGCACCATTTCGGCGCTCGCGCGATTGTCCGACAGCATCTCAAGCTCCTTGCCCGGATCGAGCAGCTTGGTCTCGATCAGGCCAGCGCCAGCGCGGGCGGCGCGCGGCGGGAGTTTGGAAAGGCGGCCACGGTCGGTGTCGCAGGCTAGCAGCTTGCCCTGGTTCTGCATCGCGGCAGCCAGCGCGAGCGTTTTGCCACCTGCCCCTGCGCACAGGTCAATTACCGTCTCGCCCGGCTGTGCAGCGGCGGCGATGCAGGCAAGCTGGCTGCCAAAGTCCTGCACTTCGATTTGGCCATCGCGATAGGCTTCCCATTGCTCGACTTGCGTCCCGGCGGGCAGACGCAGCGCATCGGGTGTAGCGAGCGCTTCACCCGCAACGGGCAGTTCAAGCGCATCGAGGTCGGCCTTCAACGTATTGATCCGGATATCGAGCGCAGCCCGTCCCAGCATCGCTTGCGCGGCCTCGCCCGACACGCCTGACTTCGCCAGAGCCTCGACCAGCCATTGCGGTGCTACCCCCGCCTTCGCGGCATCCTCATGCTCCCCAATTGGTCGTGGCGCATGGGTAGAGCCGTCGAACAGTGCCGCCAGCGCCTCGTCCTGCGCCGCCAGAGCCAGCATCGCGGCGCGTCCCGTTTGCGGAACTGGCCCGCAATGCCGAATGGCTTGATAGACTAGCTCTCGCACAGCGCGCCGGTCCTTTGATCCGGCATAGCGGCGTTCCCGAAAATAAGCCGCAATCAGGCGGTCGGCCGGAGCGCCTTCGCGTTCGGCTGCGGCGATGATTTCATCGAGCAGCTCAATGGCTGCTTCGACGCGGGCAGCGGGCCTCATGCAACAGCCCCCTCTTCTTTAGAGGAGGGGGTTTGGGGGTGGTGTCTGGCTTGGACGAGCCTAGCGTCTCGAAACCACCCCTTGGTCCCCTCCTTTGAAAAGGAGGGGAAGAAGGCCTCAACGTGTCGGATAGTTCGGCGCTTCGCGCGTGATCGCGACATCGTGAACATGGCTTTCGGAAAGGCCCGCATTGGTGATGCGGACGAACTGCGCGCGGGTCTGAAGGTCGGCGATTGTCTCCGACCCGGTGTAGCCCATCGCCGCCTTCACCCCGCCGACAAGCTGGTGGACGACATCCGCCGCCGGGCCTTTGAACGGGACCTGCCCCTCGATCCCCTCGGGAACCAGCTTCATCGCGGATACGTCCTGCTGGAAATAGCGGTCGGCGCTGCCGCGCGCCATCGCGCCAACGCTGCCCATGCCGCGATAGCTCTTGTAGCTGCGCCCTTGATACAGGAACACCTCTCCCGGGCTCTCAGCGGTACCCGCGAGCATCGATCCGACCATCACGCTCGACGCGCCAGCGGCAAGCGCCTTGGCGACATCGCCGCTGGTGCGAAGCCCGCCATCGGCGATTACCGGGACGCCAGACTTGGCCGCTTCGGCCGCGCTTTCCATAACGGCGGTGAGCTGCGGCACGCCGACACCCGCGACAACGCGAGTGGTGCAGATTGAGCCTGGACCGATTCCGACCTTCACCGCGTCCGCACCCGCATCGATCAGCGCGCGCGTCGCTTCGGCGGTAGCAACGTTGCCCGCGATGATCTGGACCGAATTGGACAGCCCTTTCGCCCGCTCCACAGCCCGCGCAACCTCGTTGTTGTGCCCGTGCGCGGTGTCGATGATCACCACATCGACCTCGGCGTCGACCAAGGCTTCGGTGCGGGCAAAGCCCTTGTCGCCCACGGTTGTCGCCGCCGCAACGCGCAGACGCCCGGCGGCATCCTTGGTCGCGTCGGGATAGTTCACCGCCTTCTCAATATCCTTGACCGTCATCAGGCCGATGCACTTGTAATCGTCGTCCACCACCAGCAGCTTTTCGATCCGGCGTTGGTGGAGCAGGCGCTGGGCATCTTCCTGACTGGTGCCAATCGCCACAGTTGCGAGGTTCTCGGTGGTCATCAGCTCGCGCACCGGTTGAGCCGGATTTTCGGCAAAGCGCACATCGCGGTTGGTCACAATGCCCACCAGCTTGCCGTTCGGGTCGGTCACGGGAATGCCGCTGATCTTGTGCTGCTTCATCAAGGCTTGCGCATCGCCCAGCGCCGCGTCGGGACCGATGGTGATCGGGTTGACCACCATACCGCTTTCATAGCGTTTGACCGCACGCGCCGCAGCGCATTGGTCTTCAATGTCCAGATTGCGGTGCAACACGCCGATCCCGCCCATCTGCGCCATGACAATCGCCATGTCGGCTTCGGTCACGGTGTCCATCGCAGCGGAGAGCACCGGAATGTTAAGCGCAATCTCGCGGGTCAGCTTGGTGGCGGTGTTCGCCATGGAGGGCAGGACGTTGCTTTCGGCCGGACGCAGCAACACGTCATCAAAGGTAAGGCCAAGGGGGATATCCATGTGCACGGGCGACTTTCTATAGCAGCGGCGAATCGTGCACGTCCGTCTAACCCCGCTTTTTCCGAAGCGCTAGAGGAGCAAAAGGCTCTATCCGCCGTCTGACGCACCAGGAGCAGGATAGAGCGCGGTGTTGGCGATCCGTTTGATCAGCGCTTCGTGCAAAAGCAGGTCGTCAATCGCCCCGCCCAGCTCGATGGATTCAATCTCGTCACTGGGCCGATGATAGTCGCCCGTCAAAAAGTCTCCCAGCACTTCTCGCGAACTGAACGCGGTGGATAGCATCACGCTTGGAACGTCCTTTTGCAGCAGCACCCAACCATCCTGACGCTGGATGAAGCTGTTTGCGAATGCATCATCGCCCGGCTCGCGCTTTGCCTCGAGCATGACTTGCGAGATCACATCATCAAGCGGTGTGCGACCGCGCCCCACCAAGCCGACTGCGCTGCCTGCGGGTGCGATGGCCGTGGTGTCGAAATTGAACGCCCCTACGATTGTGTCGAGCGGTATCGGCGGGCCTTCGGTGAAGGCCTTTGCACCAAGCAGCCCCGATTCCTCCGCCGTGGTGGCGAGCACATAAATGTCGCGATCATGCGGACCACTTGCCGCGAGACGCCGCGCAAGCTCGAGCATAACTGCAATTCCGCTCGCATTGTCGACTGCGCCGTTGCAGATCCGGTCCGTCGCGCCCTCGTCCCGGCATTCACCCAGATGGTCCCAATGGCCGAGCATCAGCACGGCGCCCGAATTCGGCACTGCACCGGCGAGCCGGCCAATGACATTTGCACTGGTGAACTCGCGCCGCTGCGACGTCGCTTCGATTGTGGCGGTCGAATTCAACGGGACCGGTTTGAAGTCGTCGAGCTCGGACCGGTCCAGAAGCTGCGACCATAGCGCCTCGCCCAGAACCTGTGCCATCGTCGCCTGAGTCACAAATCCGGTTAGCCGCGCGCCTTCCTCGCTGGCCAGCACTATCCGCTCGCGGACCAATCCGCGCCGTGTGTTCGCAATCGCGTTCTCGTCGTCGACCACGGTCAGGATCGCCGAGGGGTTCATCGCAAATAGGGTCTCGCGCCGCCCCGGGCTGACGCCGGGCTCGCCGAGCATGACAACCACTTTGCCAGCGATTGTGTCGGGCGAAACCTCGTCGGACAGCTTGCCGACAAAGACCATCGCTGCGCCTTCGACCAATTCGCGTTGCAGCGATATGAAAGCGACCGCGTCCTCTGCGGCCAATTCAAATTCGGTGCTGTCGCTGGAGGTGAGAACGATACGGCTGCTTTCGGGGTAAGAGCTGACCAGGCTGACCGGCGCGCGCCATGGATTGCCGGGATCGTTGGTGCCTGATTCAAAGCCTGCCGCCTGAAGGCCGGAGACAATGAATTCGGTTGTCAGAGCCTCACCCGGCGTTCCCGGCTTTCGCCCTCCATATTCGTCGCTCGCAAGCACGCCGATATCGCGCTTCAAGGCCGCTTCGATCGCCGAACGGTCCTCAACCGGAGCGCTGGCTATGGGCATCCGCGCGCATCCGGCCAGCGCCAGACCGGCAAACACCATCATTCCAATCGAGCGAAACATCACCATCATCCGGCTGTCCATCCACCATCAATGCTCCAGCTTGCACCGGTCACATTGCCCGCTTCCTCGCGGCATAGAAACACCGCCACCGCGCCGACTTCCTCGGGCTGCACGAACTTCTTGGTCGGCTGTTTGGCGAGCAACACATCATTGATCACTTCGTCCCGCTCCATCCCGCGCGCCGCCATTGTGTCGGGGATCTGCCCCTCGACCAGCGGCGTCCAGACATATCCGGGACAAATGCAATTGGCCGTCACCCCGCTCTGCGCCAATTCCAGCGCGATGGTCTTGGTAAAGCCATCAATCGCATGCTTGGTGGCGACATAGGCGCTTTTGAACGGAGAAGCAGTCTTTGCATGCGCGCTGGCGGTGTTGATGATCCGCCCCCACCCTTTTTCCTTCATCGCAGGCACGGCAAGGCGCGTGGTGTGAAAAACCGCGCTCAAGTTCAGGCCGATGATCGCATCCCACTTATCGACCGGGAAATCCTCCACCGGAGAAACATGTTGCATCCCGGCATTGTTGATCAGGATATCAACCGGGCCAATGTCGCGCATCATCGCCTCAATCGCCTGCGGGTTGAGCAGATTGGCATCGCCAAATTCCGCGCCCAGCTCTTTGGTCAGGGCCCCGATTTCATCAGGATTACCCAAGCCGTTCAGGATGATATCCGCGCCCTCGGCATGCAGCGCTCGCGCCATGGCTAGACCGATGCCGGAGGTCGATCCGGTTACCAGCGCACGCTTTCCCTTGAGCATCATGGTCAACTCCGTCAGATGTGCTCTGAGCTTTTGCCGCGTCGCGTTTCGCTGTCCAGCAAATTGCGAACGGGATCAAAAACAAGCGCCAAAGAGAAAATGTGAGCGCATAGGAGGGTACGGGTGCGGCTTAATCGGTTCGACACATCAAAGATCAAGGTTCGCGGCGGCGGTCGCGGTGCGCGCGCGGCTGGCGGCGTGGGTTGCGGCACGATTGTTATCGCCATTATCGCGGCGCTCGTATTCGGTGCCGATCCGGCGCAAATGATCGGCATGATGGAGGGAAGCGGGCCGCAAACGACCACGCAACCGCAACAGGGCGCGCAAAGCGAAGAGGCTTTGTGCACAAGCGGTCCCTACGCGACCGAGACCTGCAACGCGCTGACCAGTTTGAACGAGACGTGGAAGCCGGTCTTCGCGCGCGCCAATGCCCGGTTCGAGGAACCCGAATTGGTGCTCTATCCGGCGGGCCCGATCAGCACGCGGGGATGCGGCAATGCGTCCTCGGCGGCTGGACCGTTCTACTGC
>JBCCOF010000143.1:0-5753 GCA_039025455.1 Pseudomonadota bacterium
GGCAAATGGGCGCGTGACCGCGTGGTGCTGGCCGAATTGATCGCTTCCCGCTCGATCAAGGGCATCGTGCTGGGCCTGCCGCGCAATATGGATGGCAGCGAAGGGCCGCGCGCGCAAAGCTCGCGCGCTTTTGCCCGCAATTGCGTGGAAGCCTTCACGCTGCCGGTGCTGCTGTGGGATGAGCGTTGGTCCACTCAAAGCGCCGAAGCGGCGATGATCGGTCAGGATATGAGCCGCGCCAAACGCGCCCAAGCCATCGACAGCCATGCCGCTGCGGTGATTTTGCAAGGCGCGATAGACCGGTTGGCTGGCGGGGTGATTTAGCTAATCGTTTTCTCGTCATTGCGAGGAGCGAAGCGACGCGGCAATCCATGGCACAAAGCATGAAAAAATAGCGTCGGTCCATGGATTGCTTCGCTTCGCTCGCAATGACGAGGAGTTACGTACCACTGCACTCATACCTTTGAACGCTGGCAATCTCAGCCACCATTCGGCTGCCGCACAGTTCCGCCTTGCGCCATAGTTCATCGCTCTCGGCAGCGTCCAACTGCCCAGCCCGCGCTTCGAAACTCGCGAGCCGAAGCCGCTCGCTCGGATGCGAGCGCCCCGCCCATTCGGCGAAATCCAGCGCTTCGGGCGCGCCGCTTGCCACCGCCACCCTCAGGAACACTTCGGTCGAATTGGGGCTGAGCACGCGGCTGACCTCGCGCCTTTCCAGATCAAAGCCATATTGATCGAACCAATTCTGGGCAGGGTCGACATGCATGACATTGAGCGAGACCGACAGCGCCTCGGGCGGCAATTGCGAATGGATGTCGCGGTGCGCGCGGTACAACATGAGCTTGCCCTCGTGCAAAGCGCTGCGCTCGACAAAGCGCAGGTCCACCGGCTCCCCAGCATAACCGCTGACGCGCTCATAGTCGTATTCGTAATAGTCGCTGCGGTATCCCGGCCCGCAATAGCCGACCGTGAGAAACCCGAAATTGTGATCATGCGGGACGCCATAGACAAAGCTGCGCGCACTGCTGGTTTGAAAGCACAAATCCTGCTCGGCGGGCCAGATATTCGCGCGAAGAAACATACCGCCGCTGCGCCCTTGGATATGCGGGCTGAGCACAATCGCTTGCGGGCCATAGCCGCTATCAACACTGGCCAGCGCCCCGCCCTCGCGCCCCGCCAGTTGATCGACGAGCAGGTCGGCGAGAAAAGTGCAGTTGTTAGAAAGGCGCCGCAGCCATCGGGCGGCTTCCGCGGTGCGTTCTTCGCATGTGGGGTCGAAATCGAGCGCGGCGATCGCTTCGGTTGCTTCGGCGAGAGAGGCGCTTTGTGGGTCCGCTATGTCCAATATCTGCGGCATCAGGCTGCCTCGCGGGTCCCGGGAACAAGCTGCGGATAGGCGCGCAGCAATTGCCCCCGCAAACGCTCGGCGGGTCGGGCGAGAGCATCCTCGCCGCGTTGCGCCAAACCGTCCAACAGCTGCATTCCAGACGCCGGATCAAGCGCCAGAACCTGCCGCACAGCCTCCCAGCGCAGATCATCATCCAGCGAGGTATCACGCGCCACGTCGCCCATAACGGACAGCGCCTCCCAATGCTCAAGCGCGCCCAGCACGCCCAGCGCCATGACCTTGCGGCTCGCCAGCTTGTCACCGCTCGCGCTGCGCTGGAATTGACCTGTCACTCTGTCGAATTCACGCGCTGCCTTTGGATGCTGGGCGGTGCGGGATAGTTGGAGCAGCAGCACAGTCTGCTCGACATTGGTGATCAATCTCGCGCTCCGAGGTCCCAGAGCGATCTGGTCTCCTCTACGCCACGCAGCCTTGGCCCAATGGAGCCGATCTTCTTGCCCGTCCGATCTGAAGACAGCGCCGCTGGCGCGTCCTTCGATCAAGATTTCGTGGCACTCACGGTCTGCGATGACCACGGTATTGGCGTCGTCTAGCCTCTCGCCGCGCGGCATCGCGGTTAGCGCAAGCGTTGCCCGTCCTGACCTTAAGAGCGAGACAGTCCCCACCCCGCCAATTAGGCGGCTTTGGAAGGGAACTTCGCCCAGCGGGCCGCTTGAAAGCGCGCCGACAAACAGTCCGCTCCAATCGCGTACAAAGCCTCCGGCAAGCTCCGAATCCTGCATCAGTTCGGACAAAGGCGAGCATTCGGATAACGGTGCTCCAGCCGCATAGTTCGCCAAAGCCTCGACAAGCCGAGCGACGGGCCCGCTCGAATGCCATTGGGCCAGCGCTTTCAACACAGGCTCCTGAACGGAGCGTTGCGCGGCTCTGTCGCCGCGCAGCACCCGTATCGCGGGATGAATTCTCATACGCCGCCCGTCCGCCTTAGATCAGCGCCAGCGTCTCTGGCGGAGGCGGCGGCAAGTTATCATAAAGGAACACCATGATATCGACGATCGGATCGCCGCTCGCAGCATTCTGGGCAAGCGAACCATAAAGCGCCTGCGCGCCGTCCAGTCCGGGTAGGCTTGCTAGTTCGATTTTCGGCATGTCATTTCCCCTTGTTGAACGCCGGGCGGGAGGCCGGGCGCAAGCGACACAATGGGGCGAGCAGACGAGTTGCAAAAATTAAAACATTGTAATGTAATTCGCCCTTGAGCAGAGAAGCATCCATGGCGACACCTCCCGCGCAATTCGACGCCAAACAGGCTTCACAATACTTCTTCCGCGCCGGTCACACCGGCTGGCTGGGGCTGAGGTTTGGCGATCAGGGAGAGAACTGGGTCGAGCTTGAATTGCCATGGCGCGAAGACTTGCTTGGCGAACCACACCGCGAAGTGTTGGCTTCGGGCCCGATCATCAGCCTGATGGATATGGCCAGCGGCATGGCGATTTGGCAGACAAACAAGACCTTCAAACCGGTGGCAACGCTCGATTTGCGGGTCGACTACCAACGCCCTGCACGCGAGCGAAGCAATGTCTGGGGCCGGGTCGAATGTTATCGGATGACACGCTCGGCGGCATTTGTGCGCGGCATTGCGCACGATGGTGATCGTGATGACCCACTCGCGCATGTGGCTGGTGTTTTCATGACCATCGGGAACGATGCGCGCAGCAAAGCCGCGCTGGAGGGTACCGAAGATGAGTGACGCCGCGCCAAAACTCGCGCTTCCGGCCTACGCTCTGTCGCTCGGAATAGGCTTGCATGAATTTGAAGGCGAGACCCCGATCCTGACGGTGGATTTCGGCCCCAATGTCGAGGGACGGCCGGGCGCGTTTCATGGCGGGGCCACGGCCGGCCTGCTTGAAAACGCAGGCTATGCTGCTTTGCGCGCGCGGTTGATCGCAGAAGAGCGCGACCCGACGCTCAAGCCGATCAATATCACCGTGCAATATCTCTCCGCTGGTAAGCAGAAGCAGACCTATGCTCTTGGACGGATCACGCGATTGGGGCGGCGCAATGCCAACCTTACAGTTGAGGCGTGGCAGGACGACCGCAATCGCCCGATTGCGAGCGCGGTGATGAACATTCTTATGGCATGATTCTGGCGGGCTAGTACTCGGGCGGTGGTTCGCCGCCTTCGCCGGGCCTTAGTCCGACACCATCGCCGTCAACCCGCAGCTCAATCGCCTCGCCGCCGACTTCGGTTTCAAGCGTCACGCCTTCGCCATCAATGCGCAATTGCGAGCCGTCTTCGCCAAGCGGCACCTGCGCGCCGCCCTCGATATCAAGCGGTTGGACGGGGCCTTGCGGGTCGGGCGATGTTGACGGGCGAGGAGCAGGTTTGAGCGACAAGGCACCGCGCATGAACTGTTTCCAGAGCTGCGCGGGCAGCCCCCCACCCGAAACCTTGTCGAGCGGCGAGTTATCATCGTTGCCGATCCAGATGCCGACCACCAAATCGCCAGCATAACCGACGAAAAGGGCATCGCGATAATTCTGCGTCGTGCCGGTCTTGCCGTAATTCGCAATCGGCAGTGTCGCGGCCCTCCCCGTCACCTCGTTCACCGCCATTCGCAGCATGCGCTGAAGATCCTCATGGACGCGATAAGACATGCTGGTCTGATCCCCGAACAGCCAATCCCACGCGGTCGCAAACCACGATTTCTCCTCTTCGAAGAAAGCGCGCGGGGTCACCGGATAGGAATTCGCCGCGACCCCGGCATAGGCCGCCGTCAGTTCGAGCAGCGACATGCTGGATGTGCCCAGCGCGAGGCTTGGATCGCCCTCGGGCAGCTCGGATTGGACGCCCAGCTCGCGCGCAGCCGCGATCACCTTTTCACTGCCGACATCGTTGAACAAGCGCACCGCCGCGACATTGCTCGATGTGGCGAAAGCGTTATCCATGGTGATCGAATCGGAGTATTTCTCGCCCGAGTTTTTCGGACGGTAATCACCGTTTATGATCGGCTTGTTCGAAATCGTGTCCTCGGGCGACCAGCCTGCCTCCAAAGCAGCGAGATAGACGAACAGCTTGAAGGTCGACCCCGGCTGACGCTTGGCTTGGGTCGCACGGTTAAATGGGGATGCGCCGTAGTCCTTGCCCCCCACCATCGCGACCACCTCGCCCGTCGGCCGCATCGCGACCAGCGCCACCTGCGCACCGTTCAAGCCTGCGCGCGATGTGACGCGGCTCGCCAGAGCTTGCAATTCCGCATCCAGTGTCGTCGTGATCACCTGGCTCGTGTAGCTCGCCTCCATCCCCTTGCGCGCGATCGGCAGCGCCCAATCGGCAAAGTAGGTGCCCGTCGGCAAGTCATTCTTCGCCCGCACATCAATCACCGGATCGGGCAGCGCATCTGCCTCCTCCTGCGTCATATATTCGGCATCGACCATAGCGCCGATCACCTGATCCATACGCGCCTTCGCCTTGTCGTAATGCCGGGTCGGGTCATAGCGCGAGGGCGCTTGCAGCAATCCGGCGAGCATCGCGGCCTGTTCCGGTTTCAGGTTCTCCGGCTTGCGATAGAAATAGTGCAGGCTCGCCGCGCGAAGCCCGTATTGATTGTCCCCGAAATAGGCGTTGGAGAGATAGCGCCCGAGGATCTCGTCCTTGGTCAGCCACGCCTCCAGCCAGAACGCGATCAGCGCTTCGCGCGCCTTGCGGGTCAGCGTTTGCTCAGGCGTCAGGAAAGTGAATTTCGCAAGCTGCTGCGTGATCGTGCTGCCGCCCCCGCGCCCGGTCCATGCCGCACGCGCAATACCGCGCGGATCGACGCCCCAATGCGAATAGAACCGCCGGTCTTCGATGGCGAGGAACGCTTGGGTCACATGGTCTGGCAAGTCTTCGACCAAGACCGGCTCGGCCACCACCGCTCCGCTGCGCGCAATCGGTGTGCCATCGCTCGCCAGCAGGGTGACCTGTGGCGGCGCAATCGGTTCGAGCGATTTGGACAGCGGCGCGGTGATCGCGAGCCATGCGACCAGCGCGAAGAACACGAGCAGCATCGCGGCGATAATCCGCACCGCCCACCAACGCTTTCGCCGCCCGCGCCAATAGCCGAATAGCCCTTTTGAGACGGCAAGGTCTCGGCCGCCCCCCGAATGCGGATCATTACCGTCGGCACGGTCATCCCAACTGTCGTATTCAAAGGAGCGCGAAGGCGCGTCCTCTTCGCCCCAATAATCATCGTGGTCGATGTCGCGCTGCGATTCATAGGTCGCGTAGTATCCCGAGCCGCCACCGCGCCGATCATCGCGATCGGATACGTCGCTTTTGCCTCGTCGGAAAAGGTCGAACAGTGCCACGCTCAGTGTGTTAGCAGGCTAATACGCCCAGATACAAGAGGCCTTGTCACCGCGTCA
>JBCCOF010000144.1:0-5752 GCA_039025455.1 Pseudomonadota bacterium
AATGAAGAATTCAAAACCTTCGTCGATGCTGCCCATGCGCGCGGGATGAAGGTCTATATGGACATCATCACCAATCACACTGCCGACGTCATCGGATACGCCGAAGGAGCGGACAGCAATTACGTCTATCGCAGCCTCGCTGATTTTCCCTATTCGCGCAAAGGCGGGCCTGACGGCGAAGCGATCAATGAAGGCTTCCTTGGCGATGGTGTGCAGACCGAAGAAAACTTCGCAAAGCTGACTTCACCCGATTACGCTTACACGCCTGTTGTCCCCGAGGCAGAGCGCTCGGTGAAGGTGCCCGAATGGCTCAACGATCCGAAGTTTTACCACAATCGCGGCAGCACGACTTTCAGCGGCGAAAGCAGCATCTATGGCGACTTTGCGGGGCTGGACGATCTCTACACCGAACATCCGCGCGTGCTCGAAGGCATGATCGACATCTACGCCAGCTGGATCACCCGCTTCGGCATTGACGGTTTTCGGATCGACACCGCCAAGCATGTTAACCCGGAATTCTGGCAGACCTTCGTTCCGGCCATGCTGGAGACCGCCGAGGCCGAGGGAATTCCCAATTTTCTGATCTTTGGCGAGGTTTACTCGGACAGCCCGAACAGTGGATTCCTCGCGCAATTCACCCGCCGCGATGGATTTCCCACGGTGCTCGATTTCGCTTTTCAAAGCGCGGTGCGCGAGGCCGTTGGCAAAGGCACCCCGCCATCGGTGATCGTCGATATGTTCGCTGGCGATGTGAATTACGAGGGCGGGGAAGAGATCGCGCGCAAAATGCCGACCTTCCTTGGCAATCACGATATGGGCCGCTTCTCGACGATCGTGAAAGCGGACAATCCCGGCATCTCGCAAGAGGAGCTGCTTGATCGGGTGTCGCTTGGCCATGCGATGCTGATGACGCTGCGGGGCTCTCCGGTGATCTATTATGGGGACGAGCAAGGCTTTGTCGGTGACGGCAATGATCAGGCCGCGCGCGAGGATATGTTCCCGAGCCTTACCGATAGCTACAACGACAACGCTTTAATCGGCACGGATGCGACCACGGCTGGCGAGAACTTCGACACAGCACATCCACTTTATGCATTGATCGCGAAGCTGTCGGATGTGCGCAAACGCCACGCTGCCTTGCGACGCGGCAGGCAGGTCACTCGCACTTACAACGACACCGCACCGGGGCTGGTCAGCTTTTCGCGGTTCGATCCTGAATCGGGGGCTGAATATCTGCTTGCATTCAACACGTCCGGCGAAGCGATCTCGGTTGGTTCGACCATTGGCTATTCCGCAAGAGCGCTGGAGACGCTCCATGGAACCTGCCCTGACAAAGTGTCTGCACCGGGCAGCGTCGCGCTCGAACTTGCGCCTTTCGGCTGGTGCATTGCGCGCGTAAGCGAGAGCGCAAAATGAACCGAATGCAAAAAATCGCCAACCTGCGAGCCGGAGCGCAGGCGGCCGAATGGTGGCGCGGTGCGGTGATCTATCAGATCTATCCGCGCAGCTTTCTCGATACTGACGGCGACGGCATCGGTGATCTAAAGGGCGTTGTCGAGGGGCTCGATTATGTCGCTTCGTTGGGTGTCGATGGGATTTGGATTTCGCCGTTCTTTACCTCGCCAATGAAGGATTTCGGCTACGACGTGGCTGATTATCGCGGCATTGACCCGATCTTTGGCGAC
The DNA here is from genome assembly GCA_039025455.1 of Pseudomonadota bacterium. Classification (GTDB taxonomy): domain Bacteria; phylum Pseudomonadota; class Alphaproteobacteria; order Sphingomonadales; family Sphingomonadaceae; genus Erythrobacter. The sequence goes on from JBCCOF010000144.1 coordinate 1,686, forward strand.
TTCGACGATTTCGACGCGATCATCGAGCGCTCACACGCGCTGGGGCTCAAGGTGATCATCGATCAGGTCTATTCGCACACCTCCGACCAACACGCCTGGTTTCAGGAAAGCCGCCGCGATCAGACCAATGACAAGGCGGACTGGTACGTTTGGGCGGACCCCAAGGATGACGGTTCACCCCCGTCGAACTGGCAATCGGTGTTTGGCGGCTCTGCGTGGCAATGGGACGGCCCGCGCCGCCAATATTACCTGCACAATTTCCTGACGAGCCAGCCAGACCTCAACGTGCACAATCGCGACGTGCAGGACACGTTGCTGGATACGGCGCGCTTCTGGCTCGATCGCGGGGTCGATGGCTTCCGGCTCGACGCGCTCAATTTTTCGATGCACGATCCTGAAATGCGCGATAATCCGCCCTCTGGCGTGCCGATGGATCAGGTAACGCGCCCGTTTGATATGCAGATCAAGCGGTACAACCAATCGCATTCTGACATCCCGGCGTTCCTTGAGCGTATTCGCGGCGCGATTGACGAATATCCGGGGCAGTTCACCGTCGCCGAAGTTGGCGGCCCCGATCCACTGGCTGAAATGAAGGCGTTCACTGCGGATCGTAAACGGCTCGATTCTGCCTATAATTTCGACTTTCTCTATGCGCCGGAGCTGACGGCGGCCTTGGTTAAGCAATCGCTCAACAATTGGGACGGCGCGCCGGGAGAGGGCTGGCCTTCGTGGGCGTTCTCTAACCACGATGCACCGAGGGCAACCACGCGCTGGTCCGAGCATGGCGATATTGATCAAGTCGCGCGGCTGAACATGCTCTTGCTGCTGTCGCTGCGCGGCAATCCGATCATCTATCAGGGCGAGGAGCTTGGCCTTCCGCAAGGCCATGTGGCCTATGATGATCTGCAAGACCCCGAAGCGATCGCCAACTGGCCGCACACTTTGGGCCGCGATGGTGCGCGCACGCCGCTGCCATGGAACGCGGGTGCGCCCCATGCCGGATTTTCTTGCGCCAAGCGAACATGGCTGAAGCTGGACGAAGCGCAAGCCGAACGCGCCATCGACCTGCAAACAATGAATGCCGGTTCGCTCGTCAATTACACCAAAGCCCTGTTGTTGCTTCGCAAAGAGACATTCCCATTGATCGCTGGCGAAAGCCACTTGCTTGACACGCCTGCGGACATCGTCGCATTTGTTCGGACTTCGGATGAGGGAAGCGTTCTTTGTGCGTTCAATCTTGGCCATGAGAGCCTGGAATGGACGCCGCCGAGCGAGTTTCAGTCCGGAACGGTCCTCGCTAGCGAGCAAGCGGTCGGGACAAAGCACGAAGTACCGCGCAGTTTGGCTGCGCATTCGGGATATTGGGCGGCGCAAGGGGGCGGCTAGGCAATGCAATCCGCCGATCTAAAGGCAAAAAAGAACGCCCGGCTCGAAGACATTGCGCGCGAGGCCGGGGTTTCGATTTCGACGGTTTCAAGAGCACTCAATGACAGCTCTGCCGTGAAGCGCCGGACCAAGCAGGAAATCTGGAAGATCGCGCGCGCGCACGACTACGATTTTCGCAGCACGATGCCCAATGGCCCTGTCGGTGCCGAAGCCACTATTGCGGTGATCGTGCCCGCCCCGCAAGCGCGCGAGACCCGAGTGGCCGACCCGTTCTTCCTCGATCTGCTTGCTGGTATCGCCGAGGCAGCCCGCGAGCGAAGTGTGGACCTTGTGATAAGCCACGTATTTCCGCGCTCTGCCGAAGACCTTGAATTTGCGATGACGACAAGCCGTGCGACCGGCATGATCTTCATCGGGCAAAGCTCGCTTCACAGCGCCTTTAACTCGCTTGCCGGTGGGGATGACCGCTTCGTGGTCTGGGGCGCGAACTTCTCCGATGCGGCCTATTGCACGGTCGGTTCGGACAATTTTGCAGGCGGTCGTCGCGCGACATCACACCTCTTGCGCCTTGGCAGAAAGCGCATTTTGTTTCTGGGTGACACTGAGGCGCCCGAGGCCGAACAACGCTTTCGCGGCTATCGCGATGCGCTTGAAGAGGCGGGGCTGGGCGTTGCCGAGGAACTGGTTTTGCCAGCGCATTTCGATGTCCAGTCGGGAGAAGCCACAACGCGTTCTGCAATCGAGCGCGGCATCGAATTCGACGCCATCTTTGCCGCGAGTGACCTGATTGCAATCGGAGCAATCCGCGCGCTCGACCTGAGTGGTCGCAAAGTTCCGGAAGACGTCTCGGTTGTCGGATACGACAATATCCCGGCGGCGCGGCTTGTGACCCCGCGGCTCACCACCATCGATCAGGACACCAACCTTGCGGGTCGCATGCTGGTCTCCAAACTGATCGACACAGCCAGCGGCCAGGCGAGTTCCGAGCGGCTTGAGACCAGCCTGCTGATCCGCGATAGTTGCGGCGGCTGAACCCGATGACCGAAAGTTTCGCACCGCTTGAACATATCGTCATCGTCGGAGGTGGCAGCGCCGGATGGATGACTGCGGCCGCTTTGGCCGATTCTGTGGGCGAAACTTGCGCGATCACGCTGATCGAGTCCGAGGCCATCGGGACCGTCGGCGTGGGCGAGGCGACCATCCCGCCGATCCGCAATTTCAATCAGCGCTTGGGCATTGACGAGGCGACCTTTGTCCGCGAGACGGCTGGCTCGTACAAGCTCGGCATCCAGTTCGTCGATTGGGCGCGCAAGGGACACAGCTATTTCCATCCCTTCGGTCAGTATGGCGCGGAGTTCGACAAGGTTCCGTTTTACCACCACTGGATGCGGGAGAGTCTCGCTGGTCGCGTAGACGGGCCAATCGATGATTTTTCGATGTGCTGGGCGATGGCGGACGCGGGCAAATTTGCGCGCCCCGTGGCTGACCGGCGCAAGATCCAGTCAACCTTCGACTATGCCTATCACTTTGACGCGGGCCTCTATGCCGCATTCCTGCGCAAGTTCGCCGAGGCGCGCGGCGTCAAGCGGGTCGAAGGGCGTGTTGTCGATGTCGCACAGCGCGGCGAAGACGGCTTTATCGAGAGCGTCACGCTCGACAGCGGCGAGACGCTCACGGGCGAATTTTTCGTCGATTGCAGCGGCTTTCGCGGACTTCTGATCGACGGCACACTTGAGGCGGGATATGACAATTGGCAGCACTGGCTCCCTTGTGATCGCGCCGTTGCCGTGCCGTGTTCCAAGGGTCCCGAAATCACGCCTTACACGCGGTCAACCGCCAAAGAGGCGGGGTGGCAATGGCGCATCCCGCTCCAGCATCGCACCGGCAATGGATACGTCCATTGCAGCGAGTTCATCAGCGAAGAAGCCGCGACCGAAACACTCATGGGTTCGCTCGATGGCGAACCATTGGCCGACCCGCGCACCTTACGCTTTGTGACCGGGCGCAGGCGCAAATTCTGGGACAAGAACTGCGTGGCGATTGGCCTGTCCGCCGGCTTTATGGAGCCGCTGGAATCGACCAGCCTGCACTTGATCCAGTACGGCATATTGCGCTTGCTCGCATTGCTTCCAGACCGCGAGATGTCACCCCTGCTCGCGCGCGAATACAACACCCAAACCGCGGTTGAATATGAACGCATCCGTGATTTCCTGATCCTGCATTACAAGGCGACCAGCCGCGATGATGCGGAGCTATGGCGCTATTGCTCGGCGATGGAGATACCCGAAAGCCTGCAATACAAGATCGACCACTTCCGCAATCACGGCATGATCGTCTCCGACGAACGCGAGTTGTTCGCCAACCCCAGCTGGATTGCCGTATATCTGGGACAGGATATCGTGCCGCGCCGCGCCCCAGCCATGGCTGGAATGCGCCAGCAGGTGCCTGTCGCAGACCGCCTGAACATGATCAGCAGGGCGATGAGTGAGGCTGTGGCGGAAATGCCGACGCATGCCGATTTCCTAAAGCAACACTGCCGCTCACCGCTCGCGGTTTAGAGCACTTTCCCGCCATTCTGGTTCGCCCTGACGGAGCCGGTTTTGGCTCAGCGATAGGAGTGAGGAGGGAGCCATGCCAAAGCATAGGGACCGATGAACGACGCAGCGCTGGGCCAAAAGCGG
>JBCCOF010000145.1:0-5728 GCA_039025455.1 Pseudomonadota bacterium
GCTGATTTCGTCAAAGCGCTCGTAGAGGAAGCTCTCTTTGTGGTGCGCGAGGCACCATTTCGCCATGATCGAACCGCCGCGCGAGACGATGCCGGTGATACGATTGGCGGTCATCGGGATATAGGGCAGGCGCACGCCAGCATGGATGGTGAAATAGTCGACGCCTTGCTCGGCCTGTTCGATCAGAGTGTCGCGGAAGATTTCCCAGGTGAGTTCTTCGGCAACCCCGCCAACCTTTTCGAGCGCCTGATACATCGGCACTGTGCCGATTGGCACGGGCGAGTTGCGGATGATCCATTCGCGAGTGTCGTGAATATTGCGCCCGGTGGAAAGGTCCATGATGGTATCGGCGCCCCAGCGCGTGGCCCAGACCATCTTTTCGGTCTCCTGCGCCACGTCTGATGCGACCGCTGAATTGCCGATATTGGCGTTGATCTTCACCAGAAAATTGCGCCCGATAATCATCGGTTCGCTTTCGGGGTGATTGACATTGTTGGGCAGGATCGCGCGACCCCGCGCCAGCTCGTCACGGACAAATTCGGGGGTGATGAAATCGGGGATCGAGGCGCCCCAATCATTGCCATCGCGCACATGGTTCTGAACGATTTCGCGGCCGAGATTCTCGCGCTCGGCGACATATTCCATTTCAGGCGTGATGATGCCTTGGCGCGCATAGTGCATCTGCGTGACATTGCCGCCGCCGCCAATCCCGCCTTTGGCGCGCAAAGGTCGCTTCACCGGATGAGGAAATTCAGGGACACCGCCCGAGCGGTCGGGACCAAGCTGCCCGTTGTCTTCGGGCTTCACTTCGCGCGCATCATATTCCTCAACATCGCCGCGCGCGCGGATCCAGTCGCGGCGCAGTTCGGGCAGGCCAGCGTTGATATCGATATCGGCGCGCGGATCGGTGTAGGGGCCGGAGGTGTCGTAAACCCGCACCGGCTCTTCGCCATCCTCGAGCAGAATTTCGCGCATGGCGACGCGGATGCCGGAGCCGGTGCGCGCACCCACATGAACCTTGCGGCTGCGACCGGGAAACGGTCCGGTGGTGACAGGAATTTCTACCGGTGAGTTGATATCGGCCATTGCATCGCTCTCCTTGCAGGCGGGAGAGCGGTTTTCGGGCGGTGATTGGTTTGCCCGTTCCACTCCCTACGCCGGTATTTTGCGAGACTGGAGCGCCACAGCGCCCAGTCTCCCGGATCAGGTTCATCGGGTCGGGCGGTGCTCAATCCGCCCCTCTCAGCGCATGAAACAAGCTGCGCTCCCCGGGGACTGGGTAAGGTTTACGCCTCGTTCGCGGCTAAGTCCAGCGCCTAAGCCCTGTGAACTCTTCAGCGTGGATTGGGCCGCGAACCTGTGGGAGACGATCAGTCGTCCGAAGGCAAAGTGAACAGGCACACCGCCAGCAGGATGGTCGCAAGCACACCAGAGCCGCCAGCAATCGGCAGTTCGGTGAAACCGCGCCCCAGCGCCATGGACAAGGTGTTGGCGATAAATGCCACAACGCCCACCAACACGCTCACACCGCCCAGCGCCTTTGAACCCGCGTTCATCTTGGCCAAAGCCGCGACGATGAGTGCGAAGGCCAGCAGGACCTTGGCCGCGTTGTACACCATGAACGAGAAAGCGACGATCGCGCCAGCAGCCGGTGCCGCCTCGGGTACGGCCTCGGCGACTTCGCGGAACGGGCCGAACATGGTCAAGCCGACGCCTACCTGCACGACGTTCAAAACGGCAGAAGCCGTGATTGCAGCCCACACAAGGTGCAGACGACTGGCCTGCGCCATGGCGGCACCCGCAAACGCGGCGAGCACGGTAAAGAGCAGCCCCTCGCTGCCCCAAAGGAGTGTGCGCGGCGGTTGAATCTCGGCGATATAGAGTCCAGTATAGATCGCCTGCGTGGTCGCAGCGATGATCAACAAGACAGCGGAGTATTGGGCGGTTTGCCTGAAATTTAGGTCCATTTTCGTCGTCCCCCTTATGGTGTGTTTCGACGCAATACGCGCGCGGGCGCGAAAAGGTTACCCTTGGATGAACAAAAATTTCGCACATCTCCAAGAGCAATGCTCGATAAAGCAGCAATGATTGGGTGATCAGCGGGCTAGGCGGCTTGGATCCAGCCCTTGGCGGGCCATCACAGGTACACGTAGATTTCCGCGATGGCTGTCCCTTCACCATCGGTCTGAAGCGCATTCGGCAATGGGCCCGGCAGATCGATCTCCATGCTGCCAGTTCCGCGGGTGAACGACGCATTCAACGCAGTCATCTCAGCGCGCAGCGGCTCCTCGCGCTGGAGCGTCGCTGTCATAAACTGCTGCCCCCCCATGGTGGCCTGGCCAAAATCTGCCAAGACAAGATTATTGGAGCTGTCGCTTATCAAAAGGCTGCTCAAATCAACGTCGGACGGGTTTGACTGCGCAATAAAGTATCTGCGCCTGACCATTCTCGATTTTAGCCGAAGCGAATAGGTGCGCGCGTTGATCTGCGGGAACCGGGTCGAAAACAGCCCGGCAAGCGGCCCGCCCGGTGCTGCAAAACGCAGTGCGAATTGGCCGAGCCTTACTTGGTCATACCGCATCGTGCTGGTGCGCGGAATTCCAAAGATCTCCAACGCGCCCTGTGAATCCGCCAAGCGATCTGACATCAGCCAGAATTCCTCGCTCTCGGTGAATCCCGGTTGGGGAGCGGTCGCGATGAATAGCTCGGGGGTCTGGCCGAACACCTCGAAGGTGAGCGAAGTAAACTCGGCAGATTTCAGCCATGTCGCATAGTCGGTGTAACCTGCGCGAAGCCGGTCATAGGCATCTGTCGCGATAAAGATGTCGATCCCTGCGCCGCGCGGTCGCGCCACCAGGCCAACACTTTTCATAAAGCGCTGCGATTGTTCCGTGGGCCGGATCTCGAAGGCGCGTCTTGCCCGCTCGGCTCCATAGGGACCGTTGAAATATTGATGTTCGATCTGAAAACGCGCCAGGTACTCGTATCGGGCAAACTGGTTTTGCGCGCTCAAAGCCGTTGGCAGAAAGGCTGGCAGGGAAAGTGATGACACCAAAAGGCCGCCCATTGCCTGCCGTCTGTTAATCATAATCTCGCCCCCTCATCTGTGCTTGGATCGATAGGAGGGTCCGATTGTACCGGCAATGAATGCGCTGAAAGTTCCACGACCTTGCCGTCTTGTTCTCGCAATGGCACGCCGCCCTGCGAATCCCTCGCTGGCAGCAGTCGCCCCCGCGGTTGCAGCGGAGTGTTTCAGCGCACCAACGGCGTTGATGGAGCCTGTCTCGTAACGAGTTTTGCGCCAGCCCCACCCCAACCACCACCATCGATATGGGGCATCCTCTTGCCACTCGGATGGCATACTTCGCCTGCGGTGTTCGCGCAGGAGAGAGCGGCCAATCGACAAACCTTTCGCCCCTCACCCCTCCATCTGTTACAGTGTGAACAGTGTTTGATACCGTTTTGGAGGGAGTGGTCGAGACACCTGAAATTCCGGTTTAAGTCCGGCTGGTTGGGTCGCATCCGACCGCCCTCTCTTTCATTCTATAAAGAGGGGAATTGTGATGAAATACCTATTTGTTGCTTCGACAGGTGTGGCCGCGCTTGCGATGGGGCTTGGCTCGGCAAGTCCGGCCAGCGCGAGCGGGAATGAACCGGAAAGCCAGCCGGAAGACGAACTTTGTCGCCCTGCTCAAGTGATCGACGGCCGCAGCCTCGACGTTCCTAGCGAATGTAAAGAGGTCGATGCCGTTGCGCCATCCGCCCCCAACATTCCGGCCTTGCGACCAACGCCACCCTCACCCGCGCCCGGGACGCCTGTAACCGGCGATGAGGACGAGCCCTTGCGCCGCCTTCAAGGGGCAGGCGCCGCGTGCGAGCAATCACCCGGCCTTGAATGCGGGGCAGGCTCATTCACATTCGCTTCATCCGCGACTGCGCTGGGCATCGGCGCAAACGCCAGCGCCGGATTTGCAACCGCCGTTGGCAGCGACGCCGATGCTTCGGGCGAGCGCACGATCTCGATCGGCCGGATTTCAGAAGCGAGTGGCAACGATTCAAGCGCCGTGGGTCACTTTGCTGTCGCCAGTGGGTTGCAATCAACGGCATTGGGCCAAGGCGCAGACGCAACGGCCGCTCAATCCACCGCTCTGGGTCAAGACTCGCTCGCCAACGGAGTCGGCTCAGTGGCTGTCGGACGCAGTACAGATGCGCTGGGCATCGGCTCGGTCGCGGTCGGCGGTGACGGCACCGATGCTGGCGTCGAGGGCGCGCGCGCGGTCTTCAACGATTCGACTGCCGTAGGCGCTGACACCTTCGCCAACAACCTGTTTGCTACAGCTCTTGGTGCACGCGCCCAATCCACAGGAGAGCGCTCGTTGGCAGTCGGCTCCGAAGCCAATGCCAGTGCGACGAACACGGTAGCCCTCGGCAACACCGCTTCGGCCAGCACCGCTGGCAGCGTCGCGATTGGCGGTGATAATGACGATGGCGACACGCTTGGCGCGCAGGCGACCGGTGACGATTCCGTCGCCATTGGCAGCGACGCTGTCGCGTCGGGTGCACGCAGCACCGCGGTCGGCAACGCGGCGGTTGCCAACAACACCGGGAACACCGCCGTGGGCCAGTTTTCCATGGCGACAGGCATCAATTCGGTCGCCTTGGGTCAGTTGGCTGACGCCACTGGTAATTTCGGTGTAGCGCTCGGGGTGAATGCGCAGGCACAAGAGACGCGCTCAATCGCGCTGGGCGTCTCTGCGATTGCCTCGGCTGGTGACGCGATTGCGATTGGGGGCCTGTCCGCAGCCTCTGGCACCGATAGCATCGGGATCGGTCAGGATGTGGTCGCCTCGGGCACCGCATCGGTTGCCATTGGCGGCGACAGTGGAGACGGCGGCAACGACGGAGCGTCAGCGTTGGGCAACAATTCGGTCGCGATCGGGGCCGATTCCATTGCTGGCGGAGAAGATGGCACCGCCATCGGAGCAGGCGCGCAGGCCGTAGCTTTTGGCACATCGCTGGGACGGCTCGCAATCGCGAGCCAGAGCGAAGCGCTCGCCATCGGTCAGAATGCGGACGCCACTGCCACCGCAGCCGTGGCCGTGGGTACCGACGCACAGGCTTTGGGCATCGGCGCGGTTTCGCTGGGCAGGCAAGCCAACGCCTCGGCCGGTGACGCAATCGCATTGGGCCGATCAAGCGCAGCAAACCAGAGCAATGCCCTTGCCTTCGGCTCCTTTGCCGAAGCGACAGGCGGCCTTGCCATCGCCATTGGCGCGCGAACCGACGCAACAGCTATCGGCGCGATCGCTATCGGCGGAGACGGTCCGGTGGATGGCGACAGCGATGGTGCAGAGGCGACCGGAGATTATTCGACCGCGATTGGCCCCGATGCCAGCGCCACCGGCCCGCTGTCCTACGCATTGGGCGCGATTTCGAGCGCTGGCGGGGTCAATTCGACCGCTCTGGGTTCGTTCGCCAATGCCGGCGGCCTGTCATCGCTCGCGCTGGGATCAGGTGCGACATCCTCGGCGGACTTCTCCAGCGCGATCGGAACAGGTTCGGTCGCCAGTCACGCGGCGTCCTTCGCCTTGGGTGCAGGGGCGCTGACTACGCGGATCAACCAGATCGTGATCGGTCAGGACGGGAGCGGCTTTGGCGCAACCGCTCCGGTAACCGTCACCATTCCCGGCTTGCCGACAGCGGACTCGAACGCGGCGCAATCGGGGAC
>JBCCOF010000146.1:0-5703 GCA_039025455.1 Pseudomonadota bacterium
CCCATCATCGGGTTCATCCTGATCGGTATTATCGTTGGCCCCTATGGCTTGGGGGACCTCACCACGCAGTTCCCCTGGCTCTCCTACATCACGATATCCGACCCCGAGCGATTAACACCGTTCGCCGATTTCGGCATTATCCTGCTGCTGTTCGCAATCGGGCTGGAATTGAGCTTTAACCGCCTGTGGCAATTGCGAAAACTGGTGTTCGGGCTGGGTTCGCTCGAACTCATTATTATCGGCCTTTCAGGCGCGGCGTTCCTCTATTTTGCCAATGGGATGGACCGGACAGGCGCGCTTGCGCTCGGCTTTGCGCTTGCCTTTTCCTCAACCGCCATCGTGTTGCCGATTTCGGGCACGCGCACGCCTGTGGGCCGGGCAGCGCTTTCGATGCTGTTGTTCGAAGACATCATGATTGTCCCGATCATCTTTATCCTTGGCGCGCTGGCACCGAATGCCGCCGCCGAAGGATGGACGGGCCTCACAACCACCCTATGGCAAGGCGCATTGGTCATAGCGGTGATGCTTGTCATCGGGCGGTTTGCTCTGCCCCGGCTGTTCTCTCAGGCCGCGCGCACCAAAAGCCCAGAGCTGTTCCTCGCAGCCTCCCTTTTGGTCGTTATCGGGGCCAGTCTCGCCACCTCCGTCGTTGGCCTTTCGCCAATTGTGGGCGCTTTGATTGCAGGCTTGCTGATCGCAGAGACCGAGTATCACGGCGAGGTCGAGAGCATTATGGACCCGTTTAAGGGCCTCGCGCTCGGGGTGTTCCTGATCACTATCGGGATGAGCATCGACCTCGCGGAATTGTGGGTCGATATTTGGCCGATCGCTTTCGCAGTGATCGGGGTGCTGACATTCAAGGCCATCGTGACCGGCATCTTGCTGCGACTGATGGGCGCGCGTCGCAGCACCGCGACCGAGACCGGCGTGCTTATGGCCAGCCCGAGCGAAACGACGCTGATCGTGCTCGCCGCCGCGACTAGCGCCCTTGTGGTCGATACCGAAACCGCACAGTTCTGGCAGATCGTCACCGCCATCGGCCTCACAATCACCCCCCTGCTCGCCAAGCTGGGCCGCGTCATTGCGCGACGGATCGAGGATGTGCCCGAACTGCCCGATGACGAATTGGGCGAAGACGAACCGCGCACCATCATCATCGGCGTGGGCCGCGTCGGGCGCTTGATCGCCGACATGCTTGCTAAGCATTCGCAGCCTTATGTGGCGCTCGATTCGGACCCCGACCTGATCACATCGGCCAAGCGCGACGGCTATCGCGCGGCCTTTGGCGATGCTGCGCGGGGGGACGCCCTGTCGCGGCTCGGGATCGAAAGAGCGCCGGCAGTGGTGCTGACCATGGATGAACCCGTCCTCGCTCAACGCCTCGTTTCAAGGCTCCGCACCGCCTATCCCGACTTGCTGATCGTGGCCCGCGCAAGGGACACCGATCACGCCGCCGCGCTCTATCGCGCGGGCGCAAGCCATGCAGTGCCGGAAAACCTGGAAAGCTCGCTGCAATTGTCCGAGGCCGTGCTGGTCGATATCGGCGTGGCGATGGGTCCGGTGATCGCGTCGATCCACGAAAAGCGCGACGAATATCGCGAGCGTATAGAGCGCGATGGCCGCCTCACCGAAAAGCCGAAATTGCGGACTTCGACTACAGAAGCCTGATTTCGCCGCAGCGGAACGGCGTTACGCCGAAAGCGCCGCCTTGATCGCGTCCAAAGCGTCGCCCGCTTTGCCGCCATCCGGCCCACCACCCTGCGCCATATCAGGACGACCACCGCCACCTTTGCCGCCGACCGCCTCCACGCCCGCGCGGACGAGATCGACCGCACTCAGCTTCGCTGTCAGGTCCTCGGTCACCGCTGTCGCAACGCTCGCCTTGCCATCATTGACCGCAATGATCGCCGCCACACCCGAGCCAAGCCGCGTTTTGGCCTCATCGAGTAGCGGGCGCATTTCTTTGGGGTTCAGGCCTTCGATAACCTGGCCGCTAAAGGTGATGCCGCCAACATCTTCGTCTTTGCTCGCAGCCCCCTCGCCCGAACCGCCGCCGCCAAGCGCCAGCGCCTTTCTCGCCTCGGCCAATTCTTTCTCGAGCCGCTTGCGTTCGTCGAGCAGCGCCGCGATCCGCTCGGGGACCTCTTCAGGCGTCGCGCGGATCGCTCCGGCGGCAGCCTTAAGTGCATCCTCGCGCTCGACCAGCCACTGACGCGCGGCCTCGCCAGTCAGCGCCTCGATGCGGCGCACGCCCGATGATACCGCGCTTTCGGAGACGATCCGGAAAACGCCGATATCGCCGGTCGCCTGCACATGTGTTCCGCCGCACAGTTCGACCGAATAATTGCGCCCGCCCTCTCCGGCGCGGCCCATCGAGAGGACGCGCACTTCCTCGCCATATTTCTCGCCAAACAGCGCCAGCGCGCCCGCTTCGACAGCATCGTCGGGGCTCATCAATCGGGTTTCCACAGGTTCATTGGCGCGGATTTCGGCGTTCACCTCGGCTTCGATTGCGGCGATGTCCTCGGGCGTCAGCGGGCCGGGTTGCGAGAAATCGAACCGCAGACGATCTTGCGCCACCAGCGAGCCTTTTTGGGTGACATGCTCGCCAAGCCGATTTCGCAACGCCGCGTGCACAAGGTGGGTCGCCGAGTGGTTTGCGCGGATCTGAGTGCGGCGCGTATCATCCACTTCAAGCTGGACATTGTCGCCAACCGCCACTGAGCCGCTGCCGATCGTCGCATGATGCGCATGCAGGCGACCAAGCGGCTTGGACGTGTCGGTGACCTTCGCGCTTAGCCCAGACTGCGAGTGGATCATGCCGGTGTCGCCGGTTTGTCCGCCGCTCTCACCATAAAACGGGGTTTGGTTGGTCAGGATGACCACTTCATCGCCAGCCTGCGCGCTTTGAACCTCGGCACCGTCTTTGACCAGCGCGACCACTGTGCCCTCGCCCGAGGTTGCGGCATAGCCGGTGAACTCGGTTGCGCCCTCGCGTTCGGCAATGTCGAACCAGACTTCGCCAGAAGCCGCCTCGCCCGAGCCTTTCCATGCCGCCCGCGCGGCTGCTTTCTGGCGTTCCATCGCGCTGTCGAAGCCCTCGCGGTCAACGGCGATACCGCGCGCGCGCAGGGCGTCCTCTGTGAGATCGTAGGGGAAGCCATAGGTGTCGTAGAGCTTAAACGCGGTCTCGCCGTCGAGCTGACCGCCATCGCCCATACCGTCAGTCGCCTCGTCGAGGAGCTTCAAGCCCTTGTCGAGCGTGCGGCGGAACTGGGTTTCCTCGCGCAGCAACACCTCTTCGATCAGTGCCTGACCGCGAACCAGTTCGGGAAAAGCCTGCCCCATTTCGGTCACCAGACTTGGCACCAGACGATGCATCAAAGGCTCGCTCGCGCCAAGCAAATGCGCGTGCCGCATCGCGCGGCGCATGATCCGGCGCAGCACATAGCCGCGCCCCTCGTTAGAAGGCAGAACGCCGTCAGCCATCAGGAACGAAGTCGAACGCAAATGGTCGGCGATGACGCGGTGGCTCGATTGATTCTCGGGCGTCACCGGAACGTCGGCATGGTTTTCCGAAGCCGCGATCAGCGCCTTGAACGTGTCGGTATCGTAATTGTCGTGAACGCCCTGAAGCACCGCAGCAACGCGCTCGATCCCCATGCCGGTGTCGATAGAGGGCTTTGGAAGGTCCGCCCTCGTGCCATCCGCCGCTTGGTCAAACTGCATAAAGACCAGGTTCCAGATCTCGACGAAACGGTCGCCGTCCTCGTCCGGGCTGCCGGGAGGGCCGCCGGGAATGTGTTCGCCATGGTCGTAGAAGATCTCGGAGCACGGACCACAAGGGCCGGTGGCACCCATCGACCAGAAATTGTCATTGGTGGCGATGCGGATGATGCGGTCTTCGGGAAGCGCCGCGATTTTCCGCCAAAGGTCAAAGGCTTCGTCGTCGGTGTGATAGACCGTGACCAGCAGTTTTTCAGCCGGAATGCCCCATTCGCGGGTCAGCAAGGTCCAAGCATGGGTGATCGCCTGTTCTTTGAAATAATCGCCAAACGAGAAATTGCCCAGCATCTCGAAAAAGGTGTGGTGGCGCGCGGTGTAGCCGACGTTGTCGAGATCGTTGTGTTTGCCACCAGCGCGCACGCATTTCTGCGACGAGGTTGCGCGCAAGGCCGGCGGTGTCTCCAAACCGGTGAAGGCGTTCTTGAACGGCACCATGCCCGCATTGACGAACATCAGCGTTGGGTCGTTATACGGAACCAAAGGCGCACTTGGCACCTGCTCGTGATCATTGCTCCCGAAAAATTCGAGGAAGGACCGGCGAAGATCGTTAGTAGACGTCATGACGGTGGCAGTTAGGCAAATGAGCGCCGAGCGACAAGCCACTCAATGCGCGAAGATTGATCCAATCCCTGTCTCATCCCCCTGCACCCGTTCCCAAGCCCAATGAAAAACCCTCGCATGCACAGAAAAACCGGCACCGCCTATGGGCAACAGGCGCGCGCCGGTTTTCCGGTCTCTCGGGCGGGAGCGAGGCTCCGGCTGCCCGCTTGAGGATCGATTATTCGGGGTTCGCGTCCGGCCCCGTCATCATCTCCTCGGCGACCTCGTCGGTTTTACCGCGAATGGCGGCTTCCAATTGGTCGCAAACTTCCGGGTTCTCGGCGAGGTAGTTCTTCGCGTTTTCACGCCCCTGGCCGATGCGCACGCTGTCATAGGAATACCAGCTGCCCGATTTCTCGACGATCCCTGCAGTGACCCCGAGGTCGAGGATTTCACCACGCTTCGAGATGCCTTGGCCGTACATGATATCAAATTCGACCTGCTTGAACGGCGGCGCGACTTTGTTCTTCACCACTTTCACGCGGGTCGAGTTGCCGACCACTTCGTCGCGGTCCTTGATCTGGCCGGTGCGGCGAATATCGAGCCGGACCGAAGCGTAGAATTTGAGCGCGTTGCCGCCGGTGGTGGTTTCCGGATTGCCGTACATCACACCGATCTTCATGCGCAGCTGGTTGATGAAGATCACCATACACTTGGAACGGTTGATCGACCCGGTCAGTTTGCGCAGGCTCTGGGACATAAGCCGCGCTTGCAAGCCGACATGGGAATCACCCATTTCGCCTTCGATTTCGGCGCGGGGGACAAGCGCCGCCACCGAGTCGACCACCAACACGTCAATCGCGTTCGAACGCACGAGAGTGTCGGTAATTTCGAGCGCCTGCTCGCCCGTGTCGGGCTGAGAGACGATCAATTCATCAATATCCACGCCCAGCTTGCGGGCATAGACCGGATCGAGCGCGTGCTCTGCGTCAACAAAGGCAGCCGTGCCGCCCGCTTTTTGCGCTTCGGCAATCACGTGCAGCGCCAAAGTGGTCTTGCCCGAGCTTTCAGGGCCGTAAACCTCGATCACGCGGCCTTTGGGAAGTCCTCCGATACCGAGCGCGATGTCGAGACCAAGCGATCCGGTCGAAATCGATTCGACTTCCATTGCCTCTTTAGAGCCCAGCTTCATCGCCGATCCCTTGCCAAAGGCGCGATCAATTTGGGCAAGCGCAGCGTCTAGTGCTTTTTGACGGTCCACGTCTTTCTTTTCCTTATCAACGAGCTTCAATTGCGTAGCCATCGCATGACCTCCTTCGCTTGCCTAGTGCGGCGAAAAAATTATCGACCGCCCCCTTTGATGAGGATCATGTATCG
>JBCCOF010000147.1:0-5656 GCA_039025455.1 Pseudomonadota bacterium
AGTCGGCGGCAATGTTGGTGTGTCGATCCCCGGCATTCTCAACCAGTTCGACAGCGTTCGGCTTTCAACGCAGGTTCGCTGGGACATTGCAGGCGCGCATGACGGAATGCTGATCGAACCCTCGATCGGATACACCACCCCGATGGGGCGCGGCATGCTGATCCAAGTCAGCGCCAGCGCGCAATTCGTCGATGATAGCTTTGCCGATTATTATTACTCGATCAGCGCAGGCGACAGCGCGATCACAGGGCTGCCGACATTTCAAGCAGATGGCGGGCTAAACAGCCTTGGCACGACCATGATCCTGAACATCGATCTCGACAACAATTCGCTGAATGGCGGGTTCGGTGTCTATGTTATAGGCGGCTATTCGCGGCTGGTGGGAGACGGGGCCGACACACCCTTCACCGCGCAGCGCGGCGACGCAAACCAGTTTATCGGCGGCGTCGGGATTGGCTACACCTTCTAGGCAATTTGGGCAGCGCGGTTATTGGTTGGCCGTATCGCATGTGGCAAAGTGCGCTTCCAGGAAGGTGTCAATTGCCACGTTTACTTCGGCGTTGTGTTCGGCGCTGAGTTCGCGGTTGACCATTTCAAGGCCGAGCGCGTTGACCTTCTTGCTGATGCGCTGAAATGCCGGGAACCACGGTGCACCGCCCATTTTGACCGAGATTTCCTGGCGTTCCTGCGCGCTCAAAGCGTTCAGCAGATTTCGCGCCGTCGCCCGTTTGTCCGCATTGTAGGCCTCCGTCGAGATATCCTCGCCCTCGTCGTCCAGAGCTTCCCTCACCGTATTATCGCCCGACGATTGAGCGATCGCAGATGCGAGAAGGCGCTGCCCCAGATCCGATCCAAAGAACTGCGCCGCGCCAAGCGCTTCTTCCGGCGTAAGACCGGCGCGGTACAATTTTGCCATTTCGGCGCGATACCAGACGTAATCTAGATCGTGGGCTTTGCGCAGCGTGGGCCGAACCGCTTTGACATAGCCATCAACGTAACCCGGACAGTCGGTCTCGACTTCGACAACGTCCGGATCGCTCCGGAACGCCTCGCCAAAGCTGATGACGAGATCTTGCTGGAAAACCAGTTCAGCGATGGCGTCCGACGCGACGGCGTTGACCAGCTGTGTGTAGCTGTCTTGCTCTTCAGCCTGGCTGGCCACAGGGACCGAAGCGAAAAGCAGCGACAGCAACAAACCGAAACGCGTGCGGATGCTTGTCTTCGTCACGTAGGAGTATCCTCGATTGGGGGTGATGGGCGCAGACCCACTCGAAGAGAGCGGGCCTGCGCCGGGTCGATATTCCTATTCCTCGCCATCACCTTCATCAGCGCCTGACCCTTGGGCACCTGCGGCCAGTTGCGGGCGCGGTCCGGGCATTTCTGCGCGGCGGTCACCGGTTTTCAGATAGGTGTCGAACCACTCCATCATCCTCAGATTGTAATCATAGCGGCTCGCGGCCTGACGGTTGCCGTGGCCTTCGCCCGGATAGAACACCATGCGCACCGGCACATCTGGCTTGCGCACCTTTAGCGAACGATAAAGCTCTAGGCTCTGGCCCGGATCGACTCGAGTGTCTTCCTCGCCATGCATGATCAGGGTTGGCGTGTTGGCCTTGTCGACATGATAGACCGGCGAGACCTTGAGCATCTTCGTCCAGTCGTCCCATGGCCATGCGAGGCTGTGCACGTTGTACATTTCGTATGGAATGTCGCCGGTGCCAAACTTGCTGACCTGGTTGGAGATGCCGACAAACATAACGCTCGCGGCGTATTCGGCGGAATAATAGGTCGCACCCCAAGCGCTGGCATAGCCGCCATAGGAGCCGCCGGTGATGCCGGTGCGATCGGGATCGGTGATGCCATCTGCGGCAAGCGCGCGCTTGGCATCGACGATGTCGCGGAACTCAGGGTCGGTGTAGCGGCCCTGATGCGCCTTCGAAAACGCCGTGCCATATCCGGTCGATCCGCGATAATTGGGCAGGAACACCGCATAGCCTTGCCCGGCTGCGACCTGACCGGGTTTTGAATAGGCGGTCTGCCAGCCGTTGCTGTCATGCGCTTCCGGGCCACCATGGACATTCATGATGGTCGGCGCGCCGCCTTTGGGAGCGCCGCCAACTGGTTCGATCAGGACGCCTTCGATGGTCTGACCATCGGTCGCGGTGTAGGTGTAAGCGCGCTGCGCCCCGAAATCGATCTCGGACAACCATGGATTGTGCGTGGTCCAGCGGGTGAACTTGCCATCGCTGTAGTTGAACAGCTCGGTCGGGTGCTTGGGCGAATTGGCGGCCAGCGCGACCACGCCATTGTCCGATTCAATGCGGGTAAGGATTAGCGCGCCCGGATCGACTTCCTCGTCCACCGAGCCATCCGCATTGTAGATGCGCAGCACCGATTGCGCGCCGACATGAATAACCGCCGCGAGCCGCCCATCATCGAGCCATTCGGCATCGACTGCGGCTTCGGCTGCACCTTCGTTGAGCGGGTTGAACTCACCCGTGCCGACATCGACCAGATAAAGCGTCGTCGCCGCCGGATCGTTCATATCAACGCCCGCGATCAGTGATGCTTGCGAACCGTCGGGCGAGAATTCGACATCGCCGATCTTACCCGGCGTTTTGACTTCTACAGTCACTTCACCGGTTTCAAGATTGATGAAGTTCACCCGCTTCTTCGTGTAACTGTCATCGACCAGCGGTGTCGGCGCGGTTTCGACAAGGCCGATTGTGCCGCTCGGCCCCACATCAAAGCCGCTGACATATCCGGGCAGTGCAATTTCACGTGGATCTTCGTCTACTTCGTCGCCCGTTTTGGCGGCGAACATGCGCGCGGGCTTGAATTCTTCTTCATAAACGCGCGAGTTGAAGCCGGCCTTGCGCTGGGTGGTGCGTTGCTCGTCTTCCTCCGCGCCGACCAGCATATAGATCGTGTTGCCATCAGGGCTAAAGCGGTAGGAGCGCACATCGGCGCCAAACACTGTGGCGAGCTTTCTGTAGGTTCCGCCATCGACAGGCACGCCCCAGACCGCGCGGTCATCGCCATCATCGGCCCATGCAAAGGTTGCCATCGAACCGTCAGGCGAGAACGCGACTCCGGTCGGGCTGATATCGTCGGGCAGGAAGGCGCGCGCTGTATCAGGCGCGGT
Organism: Pseudomonadota bacterium; assembly: GCA_039025455.1. Lineage (GTDB taxonomy): Bacteria > Pseudomonadota > Alphaproteobacteria > Sphingomonadales > Sphingomonadaceae > Erythrobacter. The sequence continues at coordinate 3,146 of JBCCOF010000147.1, forward strand.
CGCGATTTTCAGCTTGGCCCTGAAGCCGCCATTGTCTTCGCCTTCGGTGACATCGGGCAGGCTTGCTGTGGTGTAGGCAATCTGTTCGCCGTCGGGTGAAACCGCCATCGTGCCCACACTTTCAAGCTTTGCGACGTCTTCCGGTGTCATCGGGCGCGCATTGGCAGCGGTCGCGGCGAGCGAGACGCTGGTGAGCAAGGCAGCGGTGGCAAATGTAATGCGGGTCATGGGTAGTGTATTCCTGCTGTGTTGTGTCATGCCACGGGTTCTTAGCCATCATTGGATGAATGGCAAATGGGCGTCGCGGTGTGGCCGTCGGCGTCGGCTGCCGTCTCGGGCAAGGAGGTGCGCCTTACCGTCCCAATGATATATTATCACATGTATTTCAGAGGTTTGCCTTATATCCCGCCCGATAAAAAACCCGATCAAACCCTTGCCAGTTTGCTGTGCCAAGCGCATCACAGCCCCGAAGGGGAGAGACAACATGAAATTGCTTGGAAAATTGCCGGGAAAACTGGGCGCGGGCGTCGCAGCGATGGCGGCTTTTCTGGCCGCGCCGCTCGCCGCAGAAGTGGTCTATGTCAAAGCGGGCGCGGTGATCACAGACGCGAACAGCGAGGCGCTCGGGCCAACGCTGATCGTGATCGAGGACGGCAAGATCAAGGATTTGCTCCCTGTTGAAAGCGCCGAGGCGCAGCAGACCGTGGCGGGTCTCGTCGCGGAAAATGCGATGGCACGTTATACCGATCTTTCCGACAAGACCGTCCTTCCCGGTTTGATCGACCTCCACACGCACCTGTCGGGCGATCCTTCGGGTGAGTTCTGGCGCGCGGCCACCACGCCGCCCGAATATTACACCTTGATCGCGGCCAAGAACGCGCGGATTACCGCGCTCGCCGGCTTCACCACCGTGCGCGATCTTGGCAGCCGCACCGATCAGGTCACTCAGATGCTGCGCCGCGCGACCGCCGAGGGGATCGTTCCGGGACCGCGTATCGTCACCAGCGCGCGTACTATCGCGATTGTCGGCGGGCATGGCGACACCAATGGCTTCACCATGCATGTGAACGACGCGATCACGTCCGACTATGCTTGCACGGGTCCGGTTGAATGCTCGGAAAAAGTGCGCCTGGCATCAAAGTATGGTGCGGACCTGATCAAGATAACTGCCACCGGCGGGGTCCTGAGCCAGCAGGGGCGCGGTCTGGAAGAGCACTTCACTGCCGAAGAGATGGAGGCGATTGTCGATACCGCCGAACTTCTCGGCCTGAAAGTTGCGGCCCATGCTCATGGTGCGCGCGGGATCGAGGCCGCCGCGAAAGCCGGTGTGCACACGATCGAGCACGGCACCTATATCGATGAAGCGGCTGCGGAGGCGATGAAGGCCAGCGGCACTACTCTGGTTCCGACATTGATGGCGTTCGCAGGGATCAAGAAGAACCTTGGTAAGGGCTTCTACACCCCCGTTGTCGAGGCCAAGATCCGCGAAGTGAGCAAGATCGCCGACACGATCATCGAACGCGCGCGTGACTATGACGTGAAGATCGCATTCGGCACCGATGCGGGCGTGTTCCCGCATGGCGAGAATGCGGGTGAGTTCGCGCTGATGGTGGCGGGCGGTATGTCGAACAAGGAAGCGCTCGCTTCGGCGACCACCGTTGCTGCGGAGATTCTCGGAATGGAAGACGAGATCGGACAGATTGCCGTCGGCTATTCGGCAGACATCATCGCGGTCAATGGCAATCCGCTGGCCGATGTCAGCGTGCTGGAGAGCGTCGATTTCACCATGGTGCGCGGGCGCATCATCGAGTGAGTGCATTTGGACTGATCGGCGCGGCGGCGCTGGCATCCACCACGCCGATAAGCAAGGCGCCGCTCTGCGAACGCGAATTGGTGGTGCTCGGTGCGGGGCAGGATGCGGGCGCGCCGCAGATCGGCAACACGGGTGACCAAGGCGAGCCGCTATCGCCCTCCTCGGTTGCGCTGGTGGATCGCAAGCATGGCACCCGGTATCTGTTCGATGCGACCCCGGCGATTACATTTCAACTATGGGCCCTCAGCCTGTTCGAGCCCGCCAAGCAAGGTCTGGGCATAGACGGGATCTTTCTGACCCATGCCCATATGGGCCATTATCTGGGCCTTGCGTATCTCGGTGTTGAAGCCGCCAACGCCGACAAAGTGCCGGTGTTTGCCATGCCGCGCATGGCCGCATTTCTGCGCGAGAATGGGCCGTGGAGCCAATTGGTCGAGAAGGAAAACATCGTCATTTCCGAGCTGGCGGATGACACCTTCACCGTGCTCACCGATGATTTCGGCGTGCTCCCGATCCGCGTGCCGCACCGCGACGAATATTCCGAAACGGTCGGTTTCCTGATCATGACGCCGGACAAGCGCGCGATCTATATGCCCGATCTCGACAGCTGGGACGAGCTTGCCGAGATGGGCAACGACACGCTCGAAAGTCTGATCGCGGGCGCTGATTTCCTGTTTCTCGACGCGACATTCTGGGAC
>JBCCOF010000148.1:0-5636 GCA_039025455.1 Pseudomonadota bacterium
CCACTGGTCAGGTGGTGGTCTTCCCCGGCTTCTTTGCGATTTATCAAGAAGGCTTTGACGACAAGGAAGACGACGAAGACGGCCTGCTGCCACTGCTGCGCGCTGGCGATTGCCCGGCCAAGCACGGCGTGGAGGCCACGCAGCACTTCACCCAGCCGCCCCCACGCTTTTCCGAGGCGAGCCTTGTGAAGCGGCTGGAAGAATTGGGCATTGGCCGCCCGTCCACCTACGCATCAACGATCCAGACTGTGCGCGACCGCGGCTATGTTCGGGTTGAGAGCAAACGCTTCTTTGCCGAGGAATCGGGCCGGTTGTTGACCGCCTTTCTCGAACGCTTCTTCCCCAATTACGTCGCCTATGATTTCACCGCCGGGATGGAGGACGAGCTCGATGTCGTCTCCGACGGGCGCGAGGAATACAAGGTGCTGCTCGCGAAATTCTGGCAGGATTTCAAACCCAAGACCGAAGAGGTCATGGAGAAACTGCCGAGCGAAGTCACCGAGGTGCTCGACGAATATCTCTCCGACTTCCTCTTCCCCGAGCGCGAGGACGGCAAGGACCCGCGCCATTGCCCCTTGTGCGAAACCGAGGGGCGCACAGGCGGCAGGCTGAACCTGCGCGGTGGTCGCTTTGGCGCGTTCGTCGCTTGTGTGAATTATCCCGAGTGCAAATACACCCGCCGCTTTGCCCAACCTGGCGGCGATGGCGATGATGGCTGCGAGGACGGGTTGATGGGTCAGCACCCCGAGACGGGCGCGGATATCCATCGCAAGTCTGGCCGGTTCGGCCCCTATGTCGAGATGGAGGTCGAGGATAAGAAGAAGCGCGCTTCGATCCCCAAGGACCTCGATGATTTCGATCTCGAATGGGCGGCGAAGCTGCTCGACCTGCCGCGCATTGTTGGCCAACACCCCGAAACCTCGAAGGACATCGAGGCGGCGATTGGTCGTTACGGCCCCTATCTGCGCCACGATGGCAAATACGCAAAGCTGCAATCGACCCGCGATGTGTTCGACACCGGCATGAACGCGGCGGTAGCGCTGCTGGCCGAAGCGGCGAACCGCAAGGGCGGTCGCGGGGCGGCGCGTGAGCCGATCAAAACTTTGGGCGAGCACCCGACGAGCGGCGGCGAGATCAAGGTGATGGAAGGGCGCTATGGCCCTTACGTGACCGACGGCAGCACGAATGCGACCATCCCGAAGGATGTGAAACCCGAGGATGTAACGGCAGAGCAGGCGATAACCCTGATCGACGAGCGCGCCGCGAAGGGTCCGGCGAAGAAGAAGGGCCGCAAGAAGGCGCCGGCAAAGAAGAAGGCCCCCGCTAAGAAAACGGCAGCGAAGAAGAAGGCTCCAGCGAAGAAGAAGGCTCCTGCTAAAAAGGCACCAGCGAAAGCGAAGGCCGACGCCGCCGAATAGGCTAAAGCACTTTTGTCATCGGGCGCGCGGCGCGTTGGTATTTCGTTTAGACTTGTAACTTATCCCCGTGGGTCGAGACCCCGGGGGCAGTGGCACGTGATCGAAATCGAAGTCCAGAACGAGACGCATCAGAGCCAGTCGAAACTGCGCTTTGCAGCCGTGCCGCGCATCGGCGAGGGGCTTCGCCTGCGCGAGCCCGACGGCATGTGGGCGAGCTATGATGTCATCGATGTGTGGTATCAAAAGGCGGAGTTCGGCGATGTCTGGACGCCCTATCTGCATGTCCGTTTGACGCCCGGAGAGCTTGACCCGGGCCCGGAGGATGATCTGTCTGAACACGTCTATGATGACGGAAGCGCTGATGATTCAGCCTTTGCGGATTTGGCAAAGGGGCTTGCACCATCAAAGATCTGATCAAACGCACGACCATGTCGCACAAGCAGGCGCGCCGGCGCGCCGAAGACGCTGCAGCACAGGAGTCAAAGGGCGAGCTTGAGGGCAGCGCGGGGATCGAAGGGGCCAAGCCGGTCGAGCCCCCTGACGATGTGCGCGAAGCCATCGAAACAGGCGGGCTGGCGGAAGGCGCTGCAAAGGCTTCAGCGCAGGGCGCCGAAACCGACGTCGATATGATCGTGCAGGCAGCCAAAGCCATGCGCGGTGCGGATGGTTCGAAGGCGGCCAAAGCGGCGGCGAAGACATGCCTGATCGTCGATGACAGCCGCGTGATCCGCAAGATCGCGAGCAAGATCGCCAAATCACTTGGCTACAATGCTGTCGAAGCGCAGGACGGAATCGAAGCGCTGGCGCGTTGTCGCACGGCAATGCCCGAACTGGTCCTGACCGACTGGAACATGCCCGAAATGGACGGTCTGGAATTTGTACGCCAATTGCGCGCTATCCCGACTGCAAAGGCGCCTGTCATCGTGTTCTGCACTTCCAAGAACAAGCCAGCCGACGTGCATGCCGGAATTCAGGCGGGCGCCGATGACTACATCGTGAAACCCTTCGATGAGGCGGCGTTGAGGGCGAAACTGGAAAAGCTGGAAAAAGCTAAGCCTTAATCGCCATTAGCGAAAAGCTCTGGGGAACCAGACCATCCTGCTCCTGGTCGATCTCATCGAATAGCGGCCAAAAGTTGAACGGATGTTCGTGCAGGAACTGCAATTGCAGCCCAGAGCCGGCAATCGCCGTGACTATGTCCGCGATAGACCATTGCCACTCATAGGCTTGCGGCGTTTGATCTTTGTCATCGGCATATTGCTCGACAGCCATGGCGGGAAAATCCTGATTGGCCTGCGGCTTTGACTGAAAGTATCCCCTGATGACCTGCCATTTGGCGGTATCACGCGCCCAGACCCAGTTGAGGGGATGGCCCTCGAAAACATACAGGCGGCCACCCGGCTTCAGCATTTCCTCGGCACGCCGCGCCCAGAGCTCAAGATCTCGCACCCATGGTAAGCCGCCCCGACCGGTGTAAACCAGATCGGCTGATCCTTTAAGCGCAGGCTGCTCGTCGAGAACATCTGCATGAATCCAATCGGCCTTGCTGCCGAGCGTGTCGGTCTTTGCCTGTGCCAGAGACAGCATCTGCTGACTGATATCGATGCCGATGCCGGCCTTCGCCCCGTGATTCAAGATCGAGAGCAGGTCAGTGCCGTGCGAGCAACACAGATGCACCGCGAGCCCAATCGACGAGAAATCGCCGATCTCTTCGATTTCACAGGGAAAAAGCGAGCTTCCGTTCTCGCGCAGCATCTCAATGTCGCGTTTGAACTCTTCATCCTGCGCGTATTTTTGCGAGGCAATATCCCATGCCTGTTCGTTTGAAGCGATTTCGCGTGTCGCTCGCATCACTTCACCCAGTCCAGCCCCATTTCCTCGAACACTTCCTTGTCCTCGCTCCACCCCTCGGAGTGTTTCACATGCAGGAACAGGTGGACCTTTACGCCCAGCAAATCTGAAAGCTCTTTGCGCGCGGCTTCGCCGATGGCTTTGATCTTCTGACCGCCTTTGCCTAGCACGATGGGGCGCTGGGTTTCGCGAGCGACAACGATTTGCTGGTGGATCTCGATGCTGCCATCGGGGCGGGTGGTGTAGCTTTCGGGCCGAACCGCGCTGTCATAGGGCAGCTCTTCGTGAAGCTGGGCGTAGAGCTGTTCGCGGGTGATCTCGGCGGCGAGCAGGCGTTCCGAGGCGTCGGAGACCTGATCTTCGGGGTACATCCACGGCCCGTCGGGCATCAGCTTGGCCAACGCCTCCTTTAATTCGGGCACGCCGTCGCCGGTCAGCGCCGAGACGAAGAATATCTCTTCAAACTGGACCTTCTCACCCAGCTCCTGCGCGAGCGCGAGCAACGGTTCCTTTTTGGCGCGGTCGACCTTGTTGAGCACGAGAATCTTGCGCTCGGGCCGGTTGGCCAGCGCTTCGATCAGCGGCTCAAGCTCATGTCGGCGCTGTTTGATCGGATCGACGATCAACAGGATTGCATCGGCGCTGTCGGTGCCTTCCCACGCGGCGCTCACCATCGCTCGGTCGAGCCGCCGTCGGGGCGTGAAGATGCCCGGCGTATCGACAAGGATCATCTGAACCGGTCCGAACAAAGCGACGCCAAGCATCCGCGCGCGCGTCGTCTGCGCCTTGGCCGAGGTGATCGCGACCTTTTGCCCGACCAACTGGTTCACGAGCGTCGATTTGCCCGCATTAGGCGCGCCGATAACGGCAATAACGCCGCATTGGGTTGGGGAAGAATTTATATGCAAAACAACACCGTTCGCCCTGAGCTTGTCGAAGGGCCGTTCTTCCTTCTGGCGCGGCGATAAAGAAAAGGACGGGGCTTCGACAAGCTCAGCCCGAACGGAATTAAGCTCAGGGTCATCCAAATTCCTCCAGAAACGCTTTGGCCGCGCGCTTTTCTGCTGCGCCCTTGCTGGTTGCGGTCGCTTCGCTTGCGCCGACATTGTGGATCGAAACGCGCACAGTGAACTTTGCCGCGTGGTCGGGACCGCTTCGCTCAATCACTTCGTAGCTGGGCATCGCGCGGCGGTTGCCTGCGGCCCATTCTTGCAAAGCGCTTTTGGGGTGCTTGGACATGCCCGCATCGCCGGAAAGCTCGTCTGCCCAGAGGCGGTAGATAACATCGCGTGTTGCGTCATAGCCATGAGCCACGAAGCTCGCGCCGATCACAGCCTCCATCACGTCGCCCAGAATGTTGTCGCTGTCCGCGCCGCCATCTTCGCGCGCCTGCTTGCCGAGCCTTATGTGGTCGCTAAGCCCGATAGAGCGCGCCACGCGTGCGCAGGTCGCCCCGCTGACCAGTGCATTGAGGCGCTGCGAGAGCTTGCCCTCAGCCGCGCATCCGTCGCGATAGAGCCAGGCGGCGACGGACAGGCCAAGCACGCGGTCGCCCAGAAATTCAAGCCGCTGGTAATCGCGCTCGTCGCTATCGCTGTTGTTTTGAAAGCTGCCATGGGTGAGCGCTTCGAGCCACGGTCCGTGGTCATCAACCGAGAAACCCGTGTCCTCAAGCCATGCCAGCGTATCGCGTTCCAAACCGGTCACAAAATGCTCCCGATCCGACCCCAGCGCGCGGCGGAGAACCATGTCCACGGCTTGATCCATTCCGCGCTGCCATCGGTGGACCACATGATGATGGTTGCTTCACCAACAAGCGCGTCCTGCGACACGATACCGACGGCGCCCTCAGAGCGCGCTTCAAAGCGACTGTCCTGCGAGTTGTCGCGGTTGTCACCCATAACGAACATCTTGCCTTCGGGGATGGTAACTTCGTCCATGCTGTCACCCGACATTTGCAAGCCGAAGTCCAGCACTTCGTAAGTGCGGCCCGAGGGCAGGGTCTCGCGAAAGCGCGGATAGCGGCATTGGCGCACGCCGGCGTCGCTAACCTCTTCGAATTTCACGCTGGCGCAGGGGCTTTCGGCCGCAAAACCGCGATCGCGAAGGTCCTGTTGGGCATCAAGCATCAACTGATCGACCGGCTGGACAAAATCATCAATCGCCACGCGATCAAGCAGCTTGCCATTGAGGACGACCTGACCGCCCAGCACGCTGATCGTATCGCCAGGCAGCGCGATCACCCGCTTGATATAGTCGGTCTCGTCGATGGGGTGCTTGAAGATGACCATATCGCCGCGATCGGGTTGGCCCGCGAACACGCGCCCTTGACCAAGCGGCAGGTTCACCGGCAGCGAATATTTCGAA
>JBCCOF010000149.1:0-5620 GCA_039025455.1 Pseudomonadota bacterium
CGCCGATGCCGCGACCGGCGCGCATTCACCCGCTCGGGTTAGCCAGGGCAAGATCGCGCAGGTGATAGCTGCGAAACCGGCCGCCCGGCGTCAGAAGCTCGAAGAGGCAGCGGGGATTGCGGGCCTGCATGTCCGGCGCAAGGATGCCGAGAGCAAACTGCGCTCGACCGAGGCCAATCTGGAGCGGCTCGAGGACCTGATGGCGGGGCTCGATTCGCAGATGGCTTCGCTGCGGCGGCAAGCCAAGCAGGCAGAGCGCTACACCAAGCTGACCGGGCAAATTCAACACGCCGAGGCGCGTCTGGTCTTCGCACGCTGGCGCGATGCGGCGGCGGCGGCTGACGAAGCGCGCACGGCGGCAAAAGGCGCGGATGCGGCGGTGGCCGAAGCGAACGAACGCGTCGAAGCCGCACAACGCGAGCAGGCCGAGGCAGCACAGAAGCTCTCCGAAGCGCGCGACGAATTGGCCGACCGGCGCGACGATGCCAGCGCGCATGGGCACCGCATGGCGGCTCTCTCGGAAAAGCTCGAAGCAGCCCAAGCGCGGCTTGCCGACCTTGAGCGGCAGCGCACGCGGCTTGAGGAAGACCGCGAAGCTGCTGACCGGATGACCACGGATGCGGCAGAGGCTTTGGCGAAGCTGCAAACCGAAGTTGCGTTGAGCAAGGATGCGCTGGCGCAGGCCGAGGCGAAGCGCCCGGACCTTGCCAATCGCAATGACGATGCCGACCGCGCCAGCCGCGCGGCAGAATTGTCATTGGCCAAGGCGACCGCCGATCAGGCCGGCGTCGAAGCCGAATGGCGCGTGGCTCAGGCCGCTATTGATCAAGCGACAAGCCGGCTCGACCGCCTCACCCGCGATGCAGAGCGGATTGCGCAGGCCCAGGCAGAACTGGCTCAGGCCGGGGATGCCGAGCAGGCCGTAATCGCCGCGCGCGGAGCGGCAGAAGAGGCGGCGAGCGAGTTGGCGGGGCTGCGCGAGAAGCTGGCGGGCGACCAAGCCCGGAAGACCGAGCTTCAAACCGCACGCGACGAGGCGGCTGCGGCGCTGGCGACGGCGAAGGCCGAACTTGCGGGGATCGAGCGCGAATATTCCGCCCTCGCCCGCGACCGCGATGCCAAAGTCAAGCGTCAGCAGGGCCGCGAAGGCCTGCCCGCCGCGCTCGACAAGGTGCGCGTGGCAAAGGGCTATGAGCGCGCGCTCGCCGCAGCACTGGGACGCGATGCAAAGTCGCCTCTGGGTGCGCCTGCCGCGCCCACCGATGGTCGGTTCTGGACGGGCAGCAGCGCGCCGCAGCCGGTGACCGATAGCCTGCTCGACCAGATCCACGACTGCCCCGACGAATTGCGCGCCCGGCTTGCGCTGGTCCATTGCGCCGACGAAGACGATGGCCGCGCGCTTGGTCCTGGCGAATGGCTGGTCACCCGCGGAGGAGCTTTGCGGCGCTGGGATGGTTTTATTGCGCGCGGCGAAGGGTCTGCCGAAGCGGCGAGGCTTGAAGCGGCGAACCGGCTCGCCGAACTCGAAACGCAACTGCCCGACCTGCGCGGAGCGGCGGAATTGGCCGTCACCACCGAACGCACGGCGCGCGAACAGCTCTCCACCTTGCAGGCCGATCTGGTCGCGCAGGAACGGGGCATAGCGCAGGCGAGCGAAACCGAGCGGCAGGCGCTGCGCAGTCTTGACCAAGCCGAAGCGGCCAAGGAACGTCTCGCCGGGCGGCTTGAGGAACTGGCGCAAAGCGCGCAAGAATTGGCCGAACAACGCGGCGCTGCCGAAGCCGAACTGGCCGCCGCGCAAGAGGCCCTCGCCGCCCTGCCCGCGCCCGATGCCGGACGCGCCGCACTCGAGGCCGCGCAAGCCAAGCACGAAGCCACCAAATCAGCGGTCCAGGCCGCTATCGCCGAACTCGCCGCGCACGATCAAAGCCTCGCCGTTACCCGAGAGCGCCTTGCTGCGCAGCGTGCTGACCGCAAGAACTGGGAAAACCGTTCGGGCGAAGCGGCTAGCCGCATGGCGGAAACCGCGCGGCGGCTTGAAGAGATCGAGGAAGAGCGCAAGGTCATCGCGGCCAAGCCTGCCGCTCTGATGGCAGAAATCGAGCAAGGCGATGCGATGCGCCAGCGCCTGACCGCCGAGTTGGAACAAGCACAGGCAGCGCAAAACGAATGCGAGGCCAAACTCAGCACCGTTGTCAGCGCTCTGTCCGCTGCGGGCGAGACACTGGCGCAAGCGCGAGAAGCCCGCGCGACACTCGCAACGCGTGCAGAGAATGAGGAAGAGCGGCGCGGGGAGATGGCGCGGCTTTCAGGCGAGCGTTTCCAGTGCCCTCCCCCGCTGCTGTCCGAGCGGTTTGAATTCGACGAAGACGACATCAAGCCTGCGACCGAGGAATCGGAGGAGATGGACCGCCTCACCGCCAGCCGCGAACGGATCGGGCCGGTCAATCTGGTCGCCGCCGAAGAACTCGCGCGGATCGAGGAAGAGCACGGCAACAGCGCCAACGAGCAGGCCGAACTGGTCGAAGCGGTCGGGCGTCTGCGCGGCTCCATCGGCAATCTCAACCGCGAAGGGCGCGAGCGGCTGCGCGCGGCATTCGAGGAGGTGGACGGCCATTTCCGCATCCTGTTCACCCGCCTGTTCCAGGGCGGTCAGGCGCATCTTGCTTTGATCGACAGCGACGATCCGTTGGAAGCGGGGCTCGAAATCTACGCCCAGCCGCCGGGCAAAAGGCTGCAATCGCTCTCGCTTCTGTCTGGCGGCGAGCAAGCGCTGACCGCGACCGCGCTGATCTTTGCCCTGTTCCTGACCAACCCCGCGCCGATCTGCGTGTTGGACGAGGTCGATGCGCCGCTGGACGATGCCAATGTCGAGCGATTCTGCGACTTGCTCGATTCTATGGTACGTACGACCAACACGCGCTACCTCATCGTGACGCACAATGCCGTTACGATGAGCCGGATGCACCGATTGTTTGGTGTGACCATGGCCGAAAAGGGCGTGTCGCGTCTGGTTAGCGTTGACCTTGGTGAAGCGGAGTTAATGGCAGCGGAGTAGCAAGAGGGAGAAAGACAATGGCGTTCAAACTGGGTGCACTTTTCACGATCGGAGCCGCTGCGGCGGTGCTCCTGTCACCTCAACAAGCGGTTGCTCAAGCCAACACAGTCACTCCTGTCCTGATTTGCAGCAAAGCTGTGCTGCATTTTACCCCGCGCGGCTTTGCGTTCGAGTGCCAAACCCAAAAGAGTGCCAACAATGCGATCCTGGTTGTGCGCGATGACAATTTTCCGGGCCGGGTCGATCATGTCATCGACGTGTTGAAAGCCCACAATGCAAGAAATCTCGGGACCGGCAGGGCCCGCGCTGGCCAAGGACTTGCCGTGAGCTTCCGCCGGGCTGACAGCGCAGCTCAAAGTGTTTGCAGTGCTGTGTACAAGCGGATCACGTTGAGCAATGGCCGTTGTTTGATTGCCGCCGATATTTCCTATCAATAGGGCGCGCGACGCTCAGGCCTCGATTGCCTTTTTCAAGCGTGACCTGATCGCTTTCAGCTTGTCGATTGCTTCGCCAACAACGGCGGGATCACTCGTGCCGAGCGGTTCCTCCGCTGCCTCGTCACCCGATGGACGGGGCGCATCACCGGCCATCTCGGTATTGGAGCGGCGGTCGCCTGCGCGTCGGTCTCCCTTGCGCCGGTCAAAGATCGACCCGCTCGATGCGCGCATCACCGCTTCGGCGCCTTTGAGGGTATAGCCCTCGTCATTAACCAACCGGTCAATCCATTCGACCGCTGCAATGTCTTCGGGCCGGTAATAGCGTCGCCCGCCGCTGCGCTTTAGCGGGTTGAGCAGCGAGAATTGCTGCTCCCAATATCGCAGGACATGCGGCTTTATTCCGAGCGCTTCGCTGACTTCGCCAATGGTGCGCAGAGCGCCCTCATCCTTGCCGTCGTCAAACTCAGCCATCGGGGTTAGCCGCCTTTGGCGATCCGCTCTTTGAGCAATTGGCTGGCGCGGAAGGTCATCACCCGGCGCGGAGTAATCGGAACTTCAATGCCGGTTTTAGGATTGCGACCGATCCGCTCGTTCTTGTCGCGCAAGACAAAGCTGCCAAAACCGGAAATCTTGACGTTCTGGCCATCAGCCAGCGCGCCGGTCATCTTGTCGAGCAAAGCCTCTACCAGATCAAGCGATTCAGCGCGGCTGAACCCCATCTTGCGATTGATCGTTTCTGCCAAATCCGCTCTTGTAAGCGTACCAACTGAACGCATCATGCGATCTCTCCCTACCAGTGCGACCTGTCCCAAGTGCCGCAGAAATACGCCTTTTTTGTGGTTTTCGCAAACCACCCGTTACATTTGTTGCGGCTTTTGCACATGCGCCGCGCGCCCCGGGCTAAACGCGCAGCAGACTCGCGCCCCATGTGAAGCCGCCGCCCATCGCCTCCAGCATCACCAGATCGCCCGCTTTGATCCGACCGTCGCGGCGGGCCACATCGAATGCAAGCGGCACCGATGCCGCCGAAGTGTTCGCATGCTTATCGACTGTCACAACCACTTTCTCAGCCGGAATTCCGAGCTTGCGTGCGGTCGCATCAAGGATGCGGGCATTGGCCTGATGCGGTACGATCCAGTCGATATCCGCCGCTGAAAGCTCAGCATCTTCAAGCACTTCGTGAAGGACACTAGAGAGGTTCACCACCGCGTGGCGGAACACTTCGCGGCCCTTCATGCGCAAATGACCGACCGTTTTCGTGGTCGAGGGTCCGCCATCGACATAGAGCAGATCGTGTTGCGCCCCATCGGCGTGAAGCCGCGTCGCAATGATGCCAGCCGCGCCGTTCTCGCCAGAGTCGCCTGCCGCTGGCGCTTCGAGCACAATCGCCCCCGCCCCATCGCCAAACAACACGCAAGTCGTGCGGTCTTCCCAATCGAGAATGCGGCTGAAAGTTTCTGCTCCGATGACAAGGGCACGGCGTGCCATCCCGGTTTTCAGCAGCGAATCGACCGTCGCGATTCCATAGAGAAAGCCCGAACACACCGCCGCGACATCAAACGCGATCCCGCCATTGCACCCCAGCGCATGCTGTACTTTGGTGGCGGTCGCGGGGAAGGTGTTGTCGGGCGTGGCAGTGGCGACCACGATCAGGTCGATATCACTCGGCGTGAGCCCCGCATCTTCAAGCGCCGCCCGCGCCGCAGCGATGGCTAGGCTCGCGGTCGTCTCTTTCTCGCCCGCAATATGACGTTGGCGAATGCCGGTGCGCTCGATGATCCACTCATCGCTGGTGTCGATTTTCTTGGCGAGCTCGTCATTGGTGACGACCCGCTCGGGCAGCGCCGATCCGGTGCCCAGCAGGCGCGAGCCTGTCACGCCGCCGCCTCGCAGCCAGCATCGCCCGATTTGCTCTCGCCGCCCGTGTCCCTAAGCGCGTTTTCGCCAAGCTCGGCCAGATCGTCCGCGATCCGCTCGGTCAGCTTGTTTGTCAGCAAGCTGGCGGTCACCGCCACCGCGTGGGCGACACCCTTCGCGGTCGCGCTGCCATGGCTTTTCACAACCAAACCATTGAGGCCAAGAAACACCCCGCCATTGTGGTTGTTGGGGTCAAGGTGATGGCGCA
>JBCCOF010000150.1:0-5436 GCA_039025455.1 Pseudomonadota bacterium
AATTTCGCGACCGGAACCGTCAAAGAGATGTGAGCGAGCGGCCTTAGCCGTCTTTCTGTTCGCGTTTGAGCAATTCGGACTTGATATCCGTGCCATAGGCATAGCCGCCCAGGCCGCCATCGGCTGCGATGACGCGGTGGCACGGGATCAGGACCGCGATATTGTTTGCACCGTTGGCCCCGCCGACCGCGCGGCTGGCCTTGGGATTGCCAAGCGCGGCGGCAAGCTCGCCATAGCTGCGCGTTTCGCCCGCAGGGATTTCGCGCAGGGCCTGCCACACGCGCTGTTGAAACGCGGTGCCTTTGACATCGAGCGGAATGTGCGAGCAATCGCTGGCGGGTGTTTCAACGGCGGCGACAACAGAATCGAACAGAGCGCTGAAATCCGCGCCGCCTTCGACCAGCTCGGCCTTGGGAAAGCGCGCGGCCAATTCGCTTTCGCCTTCGTCAAAGGCAAGGCAACACACGCCCGTTTCGGTGGCCGCAACCAGCATCTTGCCGAGCGAGGTTTCGATCACGCTCCAATGGATCACCCTGCCCTTGCCGCCATCGCGCCAGTCGCTCGCCTGCATGCCCAATTTCCCTTTCATATCCGCATAGAATCGCGAGGGCGCCGAATAGCCCGCCTCGTACACTGCATCGGTCACGCTTGCCCCGCTTTGCAAGGCATCGCGCGCCCGCTCCTCTCGCAAAGCGCGGGCATAGGCCGCCGGTGAAAGGCCGGTCGCGCGCTTGAACACCCGCTGGAAATGGGTCGGGGAGTAACCGGTCAGCTGCGCCAATTCGGCCAGCGATGGCGCGCCGTCCTCGCCCAAGCCCGCGCTCTTGATCTCGTCAATCGCCGCCAACACCGCCGCCTCGTCGCGCGACACGTCATCGGGTTTGCACCTCTTGCAGGCGCGCAGACCAGCCTCGCGCGCCTCGCTTCCCGATGCGAAGAAGCGCACATTCTTTCGATGCGGATGGCGCGCGGCGCAGGATGGTCGGCAATAGATACCCGTCGTCAGCACGCCGGTGACGAACTGCCCGTCAAAGGCGCGGTCGCGGCGCTGCACCGCTGCCCAGGCTTCGGTTTCGGAAATCATGTGGCCGCTCCATAGCGCGCGTCGGGCGCGGCGCGAAAGGAGAATGTCCGATAGTGGCTCGCAGTGTGCTTTGAGGTGTGCATTGTATCCTCTGTCTGTCGTTGAGCCGCTTCTTGAACGCCTTGCGTCATGCCCGCATCCCGCAGCTTGCTGTTAATGTGGATTGCGGTTTTCCTGACACTTCTGGCAGCATTTAAATTCATTGCAGCGCAACACACGAGCGCAATAATGGCTGATCAAGATCAGAGGGCGAACGCAATGCAGGGATATCACGTCTTGGGTTTTGGCAGCTTTATGGCGGCCCTCGTTGCTTTACCATTAGCGGTTCAGGCCGCGGGGCAGGACTCGCGGCAGGGCTCCCCCGATGAAGCGCTCGAACAAGCCTGCCGCGCCAAGGAAGCCGTTGCTCCAGAGAGCTGCGCCTGCACCGTGACCAAGGCGCGCGCGGCGGGGGTAAGCCAGCAGGACATGGCTTCGCTGTTTCAGGATGATGGCCACCGCCAGCCCGTTGGCAGGGTAGCCTATCAAGCGTTTTGGAAAGCCAAGACGCAATGCATCACCAAGGCTGTTGAGGCGGAGTTGGGCAGCACCAGCGGCAATCCGCCGCCGGTATATCCGGTTCCGCCGCCCCCGGCTCCGTCACAGCCAGCTCCGCGTGTTGTCGAACCCTTTGATCTGCCACGCTCTGCCGCCTCGCTCCAGGTTGAACGCGGCGTAGGGATCACGCTCGCCTCCAACGACTATGATGGCGACGGCAACGCGACACTGATCGAGAGATACACCTTCCCGACCTTCGACTATGTCTTCGTGACGGATACCGGCATTCGCACGAACCCAACGCTGTTCCTGCGTGCACAGAGCATAGCCCAGAAAGATCTGGCTGAGTGGCGCACAACCTATAGCGAGAATGCGCGGGTCAGGCAGGAGGCCAGTATTGGCTTTGGCACACAAGGTAGTCTGGGCCGCTTGCTCACCGTCGCCGTGACCGGATCGACCAACAACCGTCTGCAGGGTCAGATGGTTGACGACATCCTGTGGGACACAAAGCTGAACCGCGAGATTGCTTGGACCGATGTGTTCGATGCCGGTCTGTGGAACGGCAAGGTCCGGCGCGATTATTGCGCGGCGCTGCAAGCCGAGCGGGTGCGCAGGGGGACTGAAGACAACACATCGTGCCCCGATTTCGAGCAATTGCTTGTGGATTTCGAGCGTGATGAAAATGGCCAGTTGCAGCTTGCCTTCACCGCTTTGGCCTATGTCGCGGGCAGTTATGCCGAGGGGCCATATTCGGTGAAGTTGCCGATTGATGCGACATTGCTGGCCGGCGTCAAAGGGCCCTATCGCGAGATGCTTGGTGCGCGGGATGCTTCCCGCACCATCACCCTTCGCGATCGTCTGGGTGTCATCGCACTTGGCCCGCCGAACTATCCCCAAGCGCCCGAATGCGCGACCGAGATTTTCCTCGCGCCCGAGCGCATCGGCTCGCCGCAGGGGATCGAGGATATCCGCAAGCTCGTCGAGCGCTCGCCGGGGCGGGTCTTTGTTCAGAGCGCGGGGATGCTCGGCGGCGAGTGGTATGGCGCTGGAGTTATCTTTGACGGCACATTCACTAAGCTCAAAGAGAGCGCGAAAGGTGCCAACGCAAGTGACTTTGATTATCGCGCAGGCGACCTGATCATTGAATATGTCAGCACAAAGGAATTTGCCGAGGTGTCCTATGGAGCGTGGGGCTACGGCACTCTGCTGGTGACTCACCAGGGCAAGACTGAGCGTATTCCGGCGTTGTTCCAAGCGTGGCAATGCACCTGACGCGGCGCGCCTTGCTTGCCGGATAGCTTGCACCTGCGACTTGCAGGCTCGCGCGCACTCACGCATGTAACATGGCCATGAGTTTGAAAACTGTCATCGCTGCCCCCGCCGCCTTGTTCGCCGCGCTGCTGGGCTGCTTTATGGCCCCGTTAATGGCCCTTTTTCTGGCCGCACCCGCCGCCGCCGATCCGGGCGATATTGACGCCGCCGCGCGCGGAGTGGTCCGCGTGGTCCTGATCGCGGAGGAAGGCGACGAGTTCATCCCGATCACACACGGGACCGGCTTTGCGGTTACGCCCACCCGGATTGTCACGAACGCCCATGTGATCCGCGAGGCCCTACAGGACGACACATTGCGCATCGGAATCGTGCCCAACGAAGGTGAAGAAGGAGCCTTTGTGCGCCCTGTCGCGGTCAGCCCGCGCAACGATCTGGCGCTGCTCGAAATTGTCGATGCCGGCGTGCGCCTGCCCCCGCTGAGCATTGCGGGCGGGATGAGCGGCGATACGGGCGAGGTGTCAGCGGTCGGCTATCCGATGAATGTCGATCTGGCGCAGGGGCTTGAGATAGAGGACATCTTCAAGGCGCAGCCGCCGGTGAAGAGCCGCGGGTTTCTCTCCGGTCAACGCCCCAGCCGACAATTTGACACGATCCTGCACACAGCGCCGATTGCGCGCGGCAATTCTGGCGGGCCGCTGCTCGATGGCTGCGGGCGGGTGCTTGGAGTCAATTCCTTCGGGGCGGATTCGGACGGGTCGGATGCGGAGTTCTACTTCGCTGTGTCCTTGCGCGAATTGCTGCCCTTCCTGCGCGACAACGATGTCGATCCGCGCACCAATGCGATGCCATGCCGCTCCATCGAAGAGCTGAACGCCGCCGAACGCGACCGGTTCGAGCAGGAACGCGCAGAGGCGCGCGCGCGGATGGAAGAGCGCGAGGCCGAGCTGCGCGAAGCCCGAGCTCAGGCCCGCAACGCCGCGCAATTCGAAGTGATGGAGGAGCGCGAAGCCGCGATGGCATTCGCGATGGTGCTGCTGCTGGTCGCCATTGGCTGCGCCTACACCGCGTTCCAGTTGCGCGAGAACGAGACGAAGCGCGGGGTCGCGGTCATGTTCGCCCTGTTGGCAATTGCAGCGTTGGTGGGGGCGGTGATGACCTGGTTCTCGCGCCCCAGCTTCGATGAGATCGAAGACCGCGTTGAGGCGAAGCTGAATGGCGAAGATACTGGCGACGATGCCGGGGGCGAAGGCAGCGCAGCGAATGCGACCGGCAATGATGGCACGCTTATCTGCACGATCGACTTGGACCGCAGCCGGATAACCGGCGCGCGCACCGATGATGTCGAATTTGACTGGTCGGCCGATGGATGCGTCAATGGGCGCACCCAATACGGCATGAACGGGGGCACCTGGTCACGCGCCTTCGTGCCCAATGATGAAGCGGCGGTCTCGGTCAACACATACAACCCCGACACGCGCACATTCCAGACCGACCGATACCTTCTAAACCGCAAGGCGATGGCCGAAGCACGCGAAGCGCGCAGCGAATACAAACCACCTGCCTGCGGAGTTGGCGGCGCGGCGGACATCGTGGGCGAACAGCAATCGAAACTGCTCGCCATCCTGCCCGACCGCCCGAACGAGCGGCTGGTCTATTCGTGCAAATCTGCCCGCAAAGTCAGCAGCGGCGGCGGCGGGTAGCCGAGCCGCGGATACACGCCGGTCAGGGACAGTTCAGCCTTGGAACCAATACTCCTCGCCAAGACTTCTTATGGTGATGGTGGACAAAATGAAGACAGTCGGAAAGTACCAGATTGGTTGCGCAGCGCTTTGTCTTGCGGCGGCGACACCCGTTCCCGCTTTCGCGCAAGAGGGTGACGATGCTCAGCCGCCCGAGACCCAGCAGACGATCATGATGCGCACCACCGAAGGCGACCCCATCGTCGTCACCGGTGAGCGCCCGATCGAGCGCGATGAAGTGCGCGATGCTGTGCGCGATATCGCAATGCGGGGCCGCACGCCCGACCGACCTCTGTCGCAATATCAGGCGCCTCTCTGCCTACGCGTAACAGGACTGGGCGATCTCTACAGCGCGCAGGTTGCCGAACGCATTCGCCAGAACACCCGCGATGCCGGCGCAGAGGTTGCCTCGGGCAGTTGCGAAGTCAACGCGTTGGTGATCGTGGTCAAGGACCCGCAGACGCTGATCAAGAAGTTGCGCAAGACACAGCCTGACCTGTTTTCCACTCCGGTCAACCGGACGATCAAAGCGGCCGAAAATCGCGGTGATGTCGCTATTACGTGGTCGGTAGACCGCCTTGGCGAAGCGCGCGGAGGCAGGCTCGATCGGGTCGGTGGACCGGTCGGCACTGCCGGACTTGCGCTGTATGACAATGCGGGTTTCAACGTCCCGCAAACGCAGAGTCTGGGAACGACCGCGCGGTCAAAAATCCCGTTCAGCATCGAGAAGGTCTATTCGATCATCGTGTTTGACGTCGAACGCCTGATCGATGTGCATCTCGATCAGCTGGCCGACTTTTCGAC
>JBCCOF010000151.1:0-5257 GCA_039025455.1 Pseudomonadota bacterium
ACCGGCGGCAATCAGCGCGGCATCAATGGCGGTGCCTATTTTTTCACGCGCCTGCCCGAAAGCCAGCTGGAATTCGACATCCCGCTGATCGGATACTTTCCCGAGGGCGAGAAACCGGATGCAGGGCTTGAGCCGGATGTGACACTCACGCAATCGCCCGAAGACATCGCCGCAGGGCGCGATCGGGCGATGGCCTATGCCTTGGAAGTGGTGGCTTAAACGCGCGGATCAGGGCATTGTGCCGCGCATGACTAGGCCATACGCAATCGCTGTCCCGTCTGCCCTCGCACTTGCCGCCGCGCTGACCGACATCGGCACCGCGATGGCAAAGCCCAATCCGCCCGTTAACATCGACGTCTACGAAACGCCTGCTCCCACCGCTGTGCCCGGCACTTGGCCTCCGGTGCTCTTAGTGATCGTTGCCCATCCCGATGATGAACTGGTCATAGCGCCAGCGCTGTCGGCGCTAGCGCGCAAGGAGAATGTCGCGGTGAAAATGATCCACGTCACTTCGGGCGATGCCGGGCCGGGCGTGAGCGGGATGGAACCCGGCGAGGAACTGGCGAAAGCGCGCAAGAAAGAGGGGCGTTGCGCCAGCGAGGCGCTCGGCTTGGATGAGTTGATTTACTTTGGGATGGGCGACGGCACGCTCAGCGACACTCCCCGCGCTCCGGACAGCCCGGCGCGCAAACTGACGACGAGGCTCACCGAGGAGATCGACACAATCAAACCGCGCGCGATCATCACATGGGGGCCGGACGGTGGATACGGACACGGCGATCACCGCATGGTCGGCGCGATTGTAACACAGATCCTCCAGGAAATGCCGCCCGAAACACGGCCCGATTTGGCCTATCCCGCGCTGGTCCACACGCCGCTGCCCGAGCCGCTGATAGCACAAGGCTGGACAACAACCGCACCCGATCTCGCCAATTCAAAGATCGCTTATGACGAGGTCGATTTGGCCGCCGCCACCAAAGCCGCGCAATGCTATAAGACACAATTTGACGACGCGACGCGGGCCATGATCGTGCCCGGTTTTCACCAATTGGTTTGGAAAGGCGAAGTGAGTTTCCGCGAGGCGTTCTAGGCGCGGATTTCGCGCTCTTGGCGAGGCGGTGGAAAAGCCGCTCCAAAGCCGCCGCAAAACTTGGGTTTCGCCCTTCAAACGCTTATATATGGGCGATGGATGAAAACACTCCCGAAAGCCCCGAAACGCCGTCGCAGAACGAGAAGATGCAGGGCGAATATGGCGCGGATTCTATCAAGGTTCTCAAGGGCCTGGACGCGGTTCGCAAGCGGCCCGGCATGTATATCGGCGACACCGACGATGGCAGCGGCCTGCACCACATGGTGTTCGAGGTTTCGGACAACGCCATTGACGAAGCGCTGGCGGGGCATTGTGACCTTGTCCTGATCGAATTGAACGCCGATGGCAGCGTCAGTGTCGAAGACAATGGCCGCGGCATCCCGGTCGGCATGCACAAGGAAGAGGGCGTCTCCGCAGCCGAGGTCATCATGACCCAGCTGCACGCGGGCGGTAAGTTTGAAAACACCTCTGACGACAACGCCTATAAGGTCTCAGGCGGCCTTCATGGGGTGGGCGTCTCGGTTGTGAACGCTTTGTCCGAATGGCTCGAACTCAAAGTCTGGCGCGACGGCAAAGAGCACTGGATGCGGTTCGAAGACGGCGATGCGGTCAAATCGCTCGAAATAACCGGCGATGCACCCAAGGTTGATCAGAACCCTGACGAGAACGGGTTCAAGAAGGGCACCAGAGTGACCTTCAAGGCCTCGACCGAGACCTTCAAGAACGTCACCGAGTTCGATTTTGAAAAGCTGGAGCATCGCTATCGCGAGCTCGCTTTCCTCAATTCCGGCGTGCGTATCCTGCTGCGCGACAAGCGACACGAGGACGTTCTCGAACACGACCTGTTTTACGAAGGCGGGATCGCCGCTTTTGTGAAATATCTCGACCGGAACAAGCAGGCGCTTGTGACCGAGCCGATCGCCGTTTCCGCCAACAAGGACGGGATCGGTATCGACGTCTCACTGCAATGGAACGACAGCTATTACGAAAACGTGCTGTGCTTCACCAACAATATCCCCCAGCGCGATGGTGGGACGCACCTTGCGGCCTTCCGCGCCGCTCTGACGCGGACGCTGAACGGCTATGCCGACCGCGAGGGATTGCTGAAGAAAGAAAAGGTCTCGCTGACCGGCGAGGATATGCGTGAGGGGCTGTCCGCGATTGTCAGTGTAAAGCTGCCCGATCCCAAATTCTCCTCGCAGACCAAGGACAAGCTGGTCTCTTCCGAAGTCCGCTCACCGCTCGAAAGCCTGATGGGCGAGAAAATGACCGAGTGGCTCGAAGAGAACCCCGCCGATGCCAAGGCTATCGTGCAGAAGATCATCGACGCCGCCGCAGCCCGCGAGGCCGCCAAGCGCGCCCGCGAAATGAGCCGCAAGGGCGCGATGAGCGTGGCCTCGCTGCCCGGCAAACTCGCCGATTGTCAGGAGCGCGACGCGACCAAGGCCGAGCTGTTCCTGGTCGAGGGTGATTCCGCCGGTGGCTCCGCCAAACAGGGGCGCGACCGCAAGACGCAGGCGATCCTGCCGCTCAAGGGAAAGATCCTCAATGTCGAGCGCGCGCGCTTTGATCGGATCATCTCGTCCAAGGAGGTCGGCACGCTGATCCAGGCGATGGGCACCGGCATTCGCGATGAATTCGATCTTGAAAAGCTGCGCTATCACAAGATCATCATTATGACCGACGCCGATGTGGACGGCGCGCATATCCGCACTCTGCTGCTGACCTTCTTCCACCGCCAGATGCCCGAGATTGTAAAGGCCGGGCACCTGTTCATCGCGCAGCCGCCTCTGTTCAAGGTCTCCAAAGGGCGCAGCGAGGTCTATCTCAAGGATCAGGCAGCGCTGGATCGCTATCTGGTCGAGGCAGGCCTGCAAGGCCGCGTGCTGGAGACCGATGGCGGTGGGCGCTTTGGCGAGGACCTGCGCGAGCTGGTCGATCACGCGCTGCGGCTCAAAAACCTGCTGACCTTTGTGCCGCGCCGCTATGATCCGGCGATTGTCGAGCAAATGGCGCTGTCGGGCGCGCTTGACCCGGCGCTGTCCGACGCCACCCGCGCGGACGCGCTCTCCCTGACGGCCCAGCGCCTGCAAGCGGGCGACACCGAGGCCCGTTGGAGCGCGCATATTGGCGAAGATGGCGCGGTGCGGTTTGAACGGCTGTGGCGCGGCGTAACCGATGTGCACGAGATCGAAGCCCGCTTCCTGACCAGCGCCGAAGCGCTCAAACTGCACAGCCTCGCCGGGCTGCAAGCCGAAGCCTATGCCTCTCCGGTGCGCTTCGTCAAAGGCAGCGATGCGACCGAGGAAGCCGAAGCGCCAGCCGAGGGCGATGATGGCGCGGAAGACAGCGAAGCCACCGAAACCACCGCGCCGCCAAGCGAGGATGGCATTTCGCGGCCCACCCAATTGCTCGATGCGGTGTTTGCCGCCGGACGCAAAGGGCTTTCAATCGCCCGCTATAAGGGTCTGGGCGAGATGAATGCCGAGCAATTGTGGGAAACCACGCTCGACCCCGAGCACCGCGTGCTCTTGCAAGTCAAAGTCGAAGACGCCGATGTCACTGACGAAATTTTCACCCGCCTGATGGGCGATGTGGTCGAACCGCGCCGCGAATTTATTCAGGACAACGCGCTCAATGTTGCCAATCTTGATGTCTAAACGCCCTCGAAAGGCGCTGAATGACTGATGTGGCTCGATTTGGGTTCTTGATGTTTGAGTGCCAACGCGCGACATCTATGTGAATGGTAGAAGAGCCGCACCACACCAGCGATCTGCAACAGACCAGCTTTCTGCTGATCCTCGCCGCTGTATCGCTTCTCCTGGTGGTGATTGTCTGGCCGTTTTTCACTGCGCTTTTGTGGTCCGCGCTCGCCGCAATCATGTTTCAGCCGCTTTACCGGTGGTCGCTGCGCAAGTGCCGCGGCAAGCGCAATCCGGCGGCATTTCTGTCGCTCACCATCATCATGTTTGCCGTGCTTCTGCCAGCATTCTGGATCGGCACGATTGTAATCGCCGAGACACTCGGCGTGGTTTCCTGGTTTAGAGCCAATCCGATCGACATTGTCGCCTGGGCAAACAGCATTTTTGCCTCCCTGCCCGAAACCGTCAGGCAGACCATCATCGACAATGGCTGGAACGATGTCGGCACCCTTCAGGAACGCTTGCAGGGGTATATCGGCGAAGCGGTGACCTTTATCGGGGGTCAGGCCTTTTCCATAGGCAGCGGCGCTCTCAGCTTTGTTCTTGCGTTCGGCGTTGGTCTGTATGTGACCTATTTTCTGCTGCGCGATGGCAGCCGCATTGGCGAGGCGATCCTGCATTCCGCTCCGGTTGAGCGCGCCATTGCCGACCGCTTGGCCGAACGGTTTCTGGGAATCGTGCGCGCTACGATCAAAGGCACGGTCGTGGTCGGCCTTGTGCAGGGAACGGTCGGCGGATTGACCTTGTGGCTTGCAGGCGTTGGCTCGGCCTTGCTGCTCGGCGTGGTGATGGCGATCCTTTCGCTGATCCCCGTGCTTGGCACCGGACTGGTCTGGGTGCCTGCAGGCATCTGGCTCATCGTGTCGGGCGAGGTATGGGCGGGCCTGTTTGTGCTCGGCGTCGGGTTTGTGATCATCAGTTCGATCGACAATGTCCTGCGCCCGATCCTTGTCGGCCGCGACACCGGCATCCCGGATTGGATCATCCTTGTGACAACGCTGGGCGGGCTCAGCATCGCCGGATTTTCGGGCATCGTGCTCGGTCCGCTCGTCGCAGGGCTGTTCCTCGCAAGCTGGTCGATCCTGCAAGAACAACGCGCCGAGGACGAAGAAGCCGCCGCCGCATACCGCACCAAGGTCGGCGCGGATGGCAAAGTGCCCGAGGCAGGATCGGACAAAGCACCGGCTCCTGTTCCCGGTCGCAAAGCTCGCGCCACCAAAGCACAGACAAAGGGCGCCTGATCATGGTCGGTTCGATGGTCGAGCGCGGCAGCCAAGCGGAACAGGTCGGGCGACTGCTGCTCGCGGTGGTGGTCGTGGTGTTTCTGCCTTCGCTGCCGTTCGGCAATTACTTGATCTACCCGTTCTTTATCCTCACCACGTGGTTCCACGAGATGGGCCACGGAATAAGCGCAATCCTGACCGGTCAGGAATTCGATCAACTGGTGATCTATGCCAATGGCTCT
>JBCCOF010000152.1:0-5239 GCA_039025455.1 Pseudomonadota bacterium
GCGGGTGGTGTTCTGCGCTTCATCGAGGATCACAAACGCATCAGCGAGCGTGCGCCCGCGCATGAAGGCGATGGGCGCGATTTCGATCTCGCCAGACGCGATCCGCCGCTCCACCTGTTCTGGCGGCATGCAATCGTACAGCGCATCGTAAAGCGGCCGCAGATAGGGATCGACCTTGTCCTTCATATCGCCGGGCAGAAAGCCGAGCTTCTCCCCCGCCTCCACCGCAGGACGCGACAGGATCAGGCGCTGGACGCTGCCCGAAATCAGCTGGCTGACGGCCTGCGCAACCGCGATATAGGTCTTGCCTGTCCCCGCCGGGCCAAGCGCAAACACGATATCGTCGCGTTGCAGGCTGCGCATATAGGTGATCTGCGTGGCGGAGCGCGGCACGATGGTCTTGCGCCGCGTGCGGATCATGATCGGCGGCTGTTCCTTCTCGCCGCTGATAATCCCTTCCAGCGTCGGCTCGTTCGACATCGCGATTAGCGATTCAATCGCGCCCGCATCAAGGTCCTGCCCCTTGGCCAGCCGGTCATACATCGTGGTCAGCGTTTCGCGCGCGCGGGCTACGGAATCCTGTGGCCCCTCGATCACGATCTTGTCACCGCGCGCGTGGATATAGACGCCCAGCCGGTTTTCGACCTGCACAAGATTGGCATCGAATTGTCCGAACAAGGCGCCCAGCAGAGACGAATTTTCGAAAGTGACTTCCGCCGTCGATCTGCCCCCGACCTCGGGCGCGTCTGCTGTATCGATGGGATCGGGCACGACGGCCGGATCGATTGCGCTGCTTGGTCTTCTGCCCATGGAACCCTTTGCATTTGACCTGAAAGACGAGTCGCAAAGGTAAGCACGCCGCGAGGCAAAGCAAGTTTGCCCCACCCAGGCGGCGGGGGATAGTCACGCAGCTGTAATCGGCTGAGCGCGCTTCAGACCGTGTCGCGCGTTAACGGGTCAGCGCCGCGAGAATCGTAGATGTGATCGGCAAATTCGCCGTCCTTGAGCACATAGGCGAGGAACAGCTGCTTTTGCGATGCGCCTTTAAACTCGTCGCGCCAGTGCACGACCTTGTGGCCCTGATACAGCACACCCGCTCCCGGCGGCAGTTCGATTGCTCGCTCGTTGCCTTGAAGATCCTGAACCATGATCGGCCATGGTCCATCCTCTGAATCCGTCGCAACGGTGATCGAGGCGCTGACTTCATAGGATGCGCGATCGATGTGCTTCAGCAGTTTCGCGCCCGTGCGATAGGTGCGCCAATAGGCCAGCGTCTCGAGCAATTCGCGCCCGATGGCCTCCTCGATCTTCGGGCGGCAATAGCGCAGCATCACCTCTCCGGCATATGGCGAATAGACATCGAGCGCTTCGAAAACGAAGTCCTCGTTGCGCTCGCGCTCGTGCGGTACGGGCACGTCCATGGCGGCTGTGAGAAAGGCGAGCTTGGACGGGTCGAGCAGATCCTCGATCACGACATAGCCACGATCCCAGAATTCCTGCTGCATCACGCCGGATCGCGCGCCAAGGGGTCAAAGCCGCGCGCGTCAAAAGCGTAATCGGCGAATTCGCCATCTTTCAACACATAGGACATCAGCAATTGCTTTTGTGACTGTCCGGCAAAGGGCTCGCGCCAGTGCTGAATCTTGTGCCCCTGATAGACGATCCCTGTGCCGGGCGGCAGCTCGATGGCTCGCTCGTTGCCTTGCAAATCCACTACCATAAGCGGCCACGCCGGTGCTTCCGGGTCAGCTTCAACCGTGAGAGAAACGCTAATCTCGCACGCGGCGCGGTCGATGTGTTTCAGCAACGTGCCGCCCGACTGGTAAATGCGCCAATAGGCAAAGCCGTCGAGCAATTCGCGGCCCAAATGCCGCTCGATCCTCTCGCGACAATGGCGCAGCAGAAATTCGCCGGCATAAGGGGAGTATTGGTCCATCGCGGCATCGATGCCGTCAACCGTGCATTCGCGCAAAACATCGTCCTGCTCGGCCTTGTTCATGGCGGCTGAAATCAGGTCGAGCTGTCCTTGATCGAGCAAACCCTCGATGATGAGGTAGCCACGATCCCAGAACTCCTGCTCCATCACGCGTCTTGTACAGCCAGTGCGACTTTTTCGGCGGGCGCGCGAACCGGTTCACCTTTGACCGAGTTTCCGCCCGCTTCGACCAGATCGACCTCGACCAGATCGCCGATCTGCACCGCGCCCTCGTGCTGCTTGTCGAGCCAGACCGATTGCAGCCATGGCGATTTGCCGAGCCATTGGCCCTCATATTTGCCCTTGCGCTCGATCAGGACAGAGCAGCGCCGGCCCACGCTCGCCGCGTTAAAGGCAATCTGATCGCGCAGGATCAGCTTTTGCAGCCGCTGGAGCCGGTCATCCATCACCTCCGCCGCGATCTGGTTATCCATCGTCGCCGCCGGAGTGCCCGGGCGCGGGGAATATTTGAAGCTGTAGGCGTGGGCATAACCGACCGCATCGACAAGGGCGAGCGTGTCGGCGAATTCAGCCTCGGTCTCGCCCGGAAAGCCGACGATGAAATCCCCGCTGAGAGCAATGTCTGGCCGGACCGCGCGGAACCGGTCGAGCAGTTTGAGATAGCTCTCCGCCGTGTGCGAACGGTTCATCGCCTTGAGCACGCGGTCATTGCCCGATTGCACCGGGAGATGGAGATAGGGCATCAGCTTTTCGACCTCGCCATGGGCCGCGATCAGCGCGTCGTCCATATCGTTCGGGTGGCTGGTGGTGTAGCGGATGCGCTCCAACCCATCGAGTGCGTCGAGCGCATGGATCAGGCCCGCTAGACCCACTTTGTGCCCCTTCTCGTCCTCGCCGCTCCACGCGTTCACATTCTGCCCCAGCAGCGTAATTTCGCGCGCTCCGGCTTCAATCAGTTTACGCGCTTCGTCGATCAAGTCGTTGAAGGGCCGCGAGATTTCCGCGCCGCGCGTATAGGGCACGACGCAATAGGTGCAGAACTTGTCGCAGCCTTCCTGCACGGTCAGGAACGCCGTCGGAGTGCGCCGCTTGCGAGCAGGAAGCGCGCCGAATTTCGCAATCGCGGGCATATCGGTGTCAGTCGCGCGCTCGCCCTTCACCGCCTTGTCGAGCATGTCGGGCAACCTGTGATAGGCCTGCGGGCCGACCACCATGGAGACCGCCGGCGCGCGCGTCATGATCTCATCGCCCTCGGCCTGAGCCACGCAGCCTGCGACAGCGATCATCGGGGCTTTCTTTTGGGTCTTGCCCTTGGTCAGCCGCCCGATGTCGGAGTAAATCTTCTCCGCCGCCTTCTCGCGGATATGGCAGGTGTTCAGCACCACCAGATCGGCATCCTCGCCCTCGGGCGCGGGCGTCATGCCCTTTTCGTCGAGCAGCTCACCCATACGCTCGCCATCATAGACGTTCATCTGGCAGCCAAAGGACTTGACGCGATAGGTCTTGGGGGGAGCGCTTGGTTTCATGATTGCGGAGCGTTTAGCGGGAATGGGGGTCGGGTTCAATCGCGTGGATCGATCAGATCGATTCCATAGCCGCTATAGCGCCAGGCGAAGAACACAGCGGCTGCCAAGGCGACCATTGAGACCATATAGACTGCACCGGTCAATCGCTCCGTCAAGTACAAGGCGACAAGCGCGGCAAGTAAACCTAGACCGGCGCTTCGGAGAAACGTCAGTACAAGCCTCAATGCATAGCGCTTCGTCACACCCTCACCCGTTCGCAGTGAGCCTGTCGGACTCGAAGTAGGGGCGCAGCGCCAACGGCTGTCCTTTACTTTGGAACCGGACCCTCAAAAGAAGAACAGTGGTTGGCCAAAGGCCAGCTTCGCTTCCGACAAGCTCAGCACGAACGGAAGAGGAGCTAGTGCAGCTTAGCCCACCGTCGCCTTCACAATCTTGCCCGGAGCCTGTGGTGGCTCGCCCTTTGGCAGCGCGTGGACGTGTTCCATGCCGCTCTCGACCTGACCCCAGACGGTGTATTGCCCGTCGAGGAATTCGGCGTCTTGGAAGCAGATGAAGAATTGCGAGTTCGCGCTGTCGGGCATTTGAGAACGCGCCATCGAGCACGTGCCCTCGACATGCGGCTCGGCGTTGAATTCGGCTTTCAGGTCGGGCTTTTCGCTGCCGCCCATGCCGGTGCCGGTCGGGTCGCCGCCCTGCGCCATGAATCCGGCGATCACGCGGTGGAACACGACGCCATCGTAGAAGCCTTCGCTGGCCAGCTCGGTGATCCGCTCGACATGGCCGGGCGCGAGATCGGGGCGCAGTTTGATCACAACGTCTTTGCCTTCACCGTCTCCGGTATCGAGTGTGAAAGTGAGCTTTTCGGCCATGTTCTTGTCTCCAATAAAAATTTCCGCTCATGCTGAGCTTGTCGGAAGCGAAGCTGGCCTGTGGCCAACCATTGTCCTTAATTTGGCACGGGATGCTTTCGAAGAAAGTACAGTCCTTCGACAGGCTCAGGACGAGCGGTTGATGAATTCCTCCCCTCTAGCATTCCAGCCGCGCATGTCACCCGCTTGCTTTTGTTGCGCTGCGGCGTAAACCGCTCGAATGGTGGATCCGGCACATCTCGAAGACGACACCTTGGTCGCTGATGCGCTCGAAGAGGAAGTGCGCCCCGATGACCGGATCGATGACGAGCGGCACGACAAGGAAAACCGGCTAAAGCCGCAATATCTCGATGCGGTGCGCGGCGCGCTGGATGATGGGGACAAAGGCGCGGTTTACGAGCTGGTCGAGCCACTCCACGCCGCCGACATCGCCGACCTCATCGAATTGCTGGGCAGCGATGACCGGACGCAATTCGCCGCTGCGATCACCGATCTGATGTCGAGCGACGTGGTCGCCGAGCTCAACGATCACGTGCGCGAAGTGATGATGGAGGCGCTTGAGCCCGAAGCCGTCGCCACCATCGCCGAACAGCTTGAAACCGATGATGCGGTGCAGCTGCTCGAAGACCTCGACGAAAGCGACCAACAGGCGATCATCGCCGAGTTGGAGCCGGAGACGCAGGCTGCCGTCACCAGCGCGCTCGCCTATCCCGAGGAAACAGCCGGTCGCCTGATGAACCGTCATTTCATGGCAGTGCCCGAGCATCTGACCGTGGGCGATCTGATCGATTACCTGCGCGAGGAAGGCGATCTGGAGCATGATTTCTGGGAAGTCTATGTCGTCGATCAGGCGCACCATCCGGTCGGCACCTGCGCGCTCAACTGGATTTTGACGACCCCGCGCTCGA
>JBCCOF010000153.1:0-5235 GCA_039025455.1 Pseudomonadota bacterium
ATCCATTTTGAGGATTTGGAACGGCTGCGGCACTTCCATCAGCGGAGCGACATCGCGCACCGGACGGATATCAACCTGCGAGCCGGGCAGGAAGGCAACTGCGCCGTCGAGGTCGACTGTGAAGCCGCCTTTGACGCGGCCGAAGATGCGGCCTTCGACGCGCTTGCCTTCGCCAAATTCGTTTTCGAGCTTGTCCCATGCAGCTTCGCGGCGGGCGCGGTCGCGGCTGAGCATGGCTTCGCCATCGGCGTTTTCGACGCGGTCGACATAGACTTCGACTTCGCTGCCGACTTCGAGGCCATGATCGTCATCGCCGCGGGCAAATTCTTTAAGATTGACGCGGCCTTCGGATTTGAGGCCGACATCGATGATAGCCATTCCGGCTTCGATTGCGGTCACTGTGCCTTTGACGACGCGGCCTTCAAAGCCGCCATCGCCGGCGCCGCCGAGTTGTTCGTTGAGGAGCGCTTCGAAATCGTCACGCGTGGGGTTGGGTGCAGTTGCCATAGGGTTGGCGTTTCCTGTTTACGTTTTGCTACCGGCCGCCGGTTCTACCGGGGTCTTAAACCGCCGCCTGGCGCACCATTGCGCTGGCCTTGCGGGCAAGAGGCCGAATGACTGCGCGGGGCCGAATGCCGTCACACAGGTTCCGTTTATCGATAGTGATTGCGAGAACGGTCGCGCGCCTAGGCGAAAGAGGGCGCAATGGCAAGGGGTTTGGGGCCGACCGGGGTGGTGAGACGACAATTGAATTGGCCATGGACATGGACCGCAAACCATGGGTTTTTGCAAAAGTTCCACTTGAGCGTAAGCCTGCGCAACTCTGCGGCTGACGCGCCGTCTGGAGCGCCAAAAGTGTAACCTTGCGCCTTGGTCGGCAGGATCGTGTTTAATTTCGTTTCGGAACATTGGCCCACCATGCGCCGAGGTCTAGCGAGTAGGAAAGCGGCAACCCTAAACCTTTGGCAAAGAATTATCCGTTATTGCTCAGCCAAGTAATCATTGGAGGTCGAATTCATGTTTCGCAGCAAAGTGCTTGGCTTGGGGATCGTCGCTACGCTCGGTCTTACGGGTTGTTCGGATGCCAACACCTATCCCTTTCCGCTCGTAGAGACCAAAAAGCGTCTCTCGAACCAGAAATCGACCTATCTTAACGGCGAACACGTAGCTTACCTTTCCACCAAGGGCGCGCATGGAAGCTCGGTCATGGTGGAGATCAACACGCCCACCGCATATACGCGCTCAGAGTGTATGATTAAACTTGAGGAAGTGGATCGGGAGAACACTCGCCTTGTCCCCGAGTGCGGAACCTCCGGCAACGAGCACAAGCAGAAGAAATACCGGATAATTGAAGAGAGGATCGCCAAGCAGGCGCGGATAATTCTGCTGGGCGAAGAGGCGCTGGAAGACGAGGGCTAGTCCGCGCCAGTTAATCTGCGCCGGATTGCTTCGCCAGATGCTGCTCTAGCGCTTCCAGCACCGTCTCAAAGGCCTGCTCTCGGTCAAAATTGGTCGTGTCGATGATCATCGCATCGGGTGCGGCTTTCAGCGGCGCGTCCTTGCGGTTGATATCGCGGGCATCGCGCATGACGATGTCCTTCTCGATCTCGACCAGCGGGATTTCCTCTTCGTGGTCCTGCTTTTTGTCGACCATTTCGAGCCAGCGGCGGCGCGCGCGTTCCTGAACGCTGGCGGTGATGAACAGCTTTACCTCGGCCTCTGGCGCAATGATCGTCCCGATATCGCGCCCGTCGAGCACCGCGCCAGAAGCCTGCGTGGCAAATGCGCGCTGCCGCTCATAGAGGCGCTGCCGCACCTCGGGATGGACCGAAACGCGGCTCGCGAGCCCGCCGGTCTCTTCGCTGCGTAGAACGTCATCTTCGAGCAGCTCATCGGCAAAGTCGCACGCGGCCAGCGCATCGTCGGCGTTGTCCGGATCGCCGGAATTAAGCGCCACCTGCCGCCCGACCGCGCGATAGAGCAGCCCGGTGTCGAGATGCGGCAAACCGAAATGTCGCGCTAGCGCTTTGGCAATGGTGCCTTTGCCGCTGGCGGTGGGTCCGTCGACTGCGATGATCATGAGAAAATGTCCTCGGCCTTTTGGGGCGTGATAATGCGTGCTTCCTTGCGTTTCCAGCGGTGATGCAGCCACGAAAAGCCTATGCTGGCGGCGGCGATGTTGATGGCAAGGAGCGTCAGATCGATCTTGCCATCGTTCCAATAGAGCGCGGAACCGAGCGCAACGCCGAAGAGCACCAGAGCGGCAAAGATACGGCGGCGCATCATGGTTTAGCTGTGTCGGGTGAGGAGGGTGCTTTTGCCCGAACTGCCTTGACGAGGCCGGCAATGGCAATCGCGGCCCAGAATCCTTCGAGTACGAGGCTGGGCCAATTGGTGTGGACGATCAGCGAAATGGTCAACAGCGCCGCGCCGGTGAGGTTGGTGCCATGCAGAATGTAAGGATTGGGATCATCCTTCCACGTCAGATAGGCGTAAGCGCCGATGATGCATGCCGTGCCGATGAAACCAATGAACGAGTAGATGTCGAGCGGGGTGGTCATTGTGTGCTGACCTCGATCTTTCCGTCACCCTGAACTCGTTTCAGGGTCCATCTCACGCACTTTCCCCTTAGGGCAGGAATGGCCATGGATGCTGAAACAAGTTCAGCATGACGGGGTGGCGAATTATTCACCCGCTCGCCCCTTCCAACAGCTCCATAAATGTCGGAAAGCTCGTTGCAATTGGCGCGGTGTCGTCGATTTCCACGCCATCGCGGCTCGCTAGGCCCGCGACTGCCATGCTCATGGCGATGCGGTGGTCGAGCTTGGTTTCGACCGGCGCATTGGCACTGCCGCGCAGGGGTTCGCCGCCGGTGCCGGTGATTTCGAGGCCGTCTTCGTTTTCGGTCACCTGCGCGCCGACGCTCTCCAGCGCCGCCGCCATCGCGGCCAGCCGGTCGCTTTCCTTGACGCGCAATTCCTCAAGGCCGCTTGTTCGCGTGACCCCTTCGGCCAGAGCCGCTGCCACGAACAGCACGGGGAACTCGTCGATCATGCTCGGAGCAATCGCAGGGTCGATCTCGGCGCCTTTGAGCGGGGAGTGGGCCACTTTGAGGTCGGCAACCGGCTCACCGCCAACTTCGCGGCGATTAAGCTCCTCAATCGAGCCGCCCATTTGACGCAGCGCTTCGATCAGTCCGGCGCGGGTGGGGTTCAGCCCGACATTCTCGATCACCAATTCGCTGCCGGGCACGATCAGCGCAGCGACCATAAAGAACGCGGCAGAGGAGGGGTCTCCGGGCACGACCACATCGCAGGGGTGCAAGTCGGCCTCGCCATGGATCGCAATCACCCGCGCCCCGTCTTCGTCCTCGCCAATATCGAGCGTCGCGCCAAAGCCGGTCAACATCCGCTCGGTGTGGTCGCGCGTCGCGACCGGCTCAATAACGCTGGTGATACCCGGCGTGTTGAGGCCTGCAAGCAGCACCGCGCTTTTGACCTGCGCGCTGGCGACGGGCAGGCGATAGCGGATCGGGACGGCGGGCAGGGCTCCACGCAGCATCAGTGGGAGAGTGCACCCATTAGAGGATTCAAACCCCGCGCCCATTTGCGAAAGCGGCTCGATCACGCGGTTCATCGGACGCCCCGAAAGGCTCGCATCGCCGGTAAATGTCGCATTGAAACCGTGGCTGGCGAGTAGGCCCATCAGCAACCGTGTCGACGTGCCCGAATTGCCCATATCGAGCGCCTGACGCGGCTCGAGCAGGCTGCCAAGCCCTGCGCCTTGGACCTGCCAAACGCCATCATCACTGCGCTCGATCTGAGCGCCAAGCTGTCGCATCGCAGCCGCTGTCGCGAGCACGTCCTCGCCCTCCAGCAATCCCTCGATCCGGCTGGTGCCTATGGCGAGGCTGGCAAACATCAGCGCGCGGTGGCTGATCGACTTGTCGCCGGGGACGCGAAGGCGTCCGCGCAAAGGGCCGGAAGGTCTGAATGTGTGGCGGTTCATAGGACGGCGCTCTTTGACAGCGCACCACCCTTCTGGCAAGGCGCGCGCCGACTTCGGGGTATGGCATCTTGATTCCCCTATCGTGATGCCCCAATTCCCCGACACCAAATTACGCGCGAACACCAGCCCGTTGGTTCAAATGCGGGCTCAATAAGGAACAAAACCATGCCCAAACCCGAGTGGGGAACAAAGCGCACCTGCCCGCAAACAGGCGAGCGCTTTTATGATCTTGGCAATGATAACCCGGTGACCAGCCCGAACGGCCACCAATGGTATCCAGAGCCGGTTCTGAAATCGAAGCAGCCGATCCCGTTTGAAGCGGACGATGAAAAGAAGAAAGACGCCGATCCGGACAGCGATCTGAGCGGCGAAGAGGATGATGAGCTGAAAGACATCGAGAATATCGATGACGATGACGATTCGCCCGACAATGATGTCGATCTCGGCGGTGACGATGACCTTGGCGTGTCCAAGGGCAAAGGCGACGACGACGGGGATGATGATAGCTAAGTCGGCGATCCGTTCGGATTGATCGTAAGCAGAAAATTCTTGCCTTTCGTTGGGCGCGCGCTTAATCGGCCCCGTCCTTGCGAAGGCAGGGACCAAGGCTTATTTCGGTAGGCCTGATATATCGATGATAAGGGGCCTTAGCTCAGCTGGGAGAGCGCAACACTGGCAGTGTTGAGGTCAGCGGTTCGATCCCGCTAGGCTCCACCATCGAAGAGACACACAAGACGGACGTCTGTCGAAGATTTCCGCACGCTGGCCGACGAGGTTTCGTCCGCCGGCGTTTTTCGCGTTTATCAGGTGCTTTCGCATCTGAGAGGAGTAGTTGAAGATGTTTGACAATCTGTCCGATCGCTTAGGCGGCGTCTTTGACAAGCTCAAAGGCCGTGGCGCGCTTAAGGAACAGGACGTTCGCGATGCGATGCGCGAAGTCCGCATTGCGCTGCTCGAGGCCGATGTTGCGCTGCCGGTTGCGCGGCGGTTTATCGATGCCGTCACCGAAAAAGCGGTTGGCTCCGAAGTTCTCAAATCGGTCACGCCGGGCCAACAAGTCGTCAAGATTGTCCACGACGAACTGGTCGAGATGCTGGGTGGGGAAGAGACCGAGGGGCTGATCCTCGAGGCAAAGCCGCCCGTCGTGATCATGATGGTCGGCCTGCAAGGCTCGGGTAAGACGACCACGACGGCCAAGCTCGGCAAGCTGATCCGCGAAAAGCACGG
>JBCCOF010000154.1:0-5176 GCA_039025455.1 Pseudomonadota bacterium
CTTTGGAATTGGTGTAGGCCCATTGCAGCAGCGATTGCAGATCGCCGAAATCGAGCAGCAGCAGGCCATTCTCGTCCGCGTGCTTGAACACGATCTGGAGCACGCCTTCCTGCGTGTCATTGAGGTCAAGCAAGCGGGAGAGCAGCAGCGGGCCCATTTCGGAGATCGTCGTGCGGATCGGATGGCCCTGCTCGCCATAGAGGTCCCAGAAGACGACCGGATTGTCTGAATATTCGTAATCCTCCATCCCCAGGTCTTCGGCGCGCGCTTCGAGCTTGTCGGCGTGTTTGAACTTCGAAGATCCGGGCATACCGATGCCTGACAGGTCGCCCTTCACATCGGCGACGAAGACCGGAACACCGTTGGCGGAGAAGCTCTCGGCCAGCCCCTGCAGCGTTACTGTCTTGCCGGTGCCGGTCGCGCCTGCGATCAGGCCGTGGCGGTTTGCCCGGCTCAGCGCCAGGTGCTGGTTTTCGCCGTTGCCACCCAGGCCCAGAAAAATATCACTCATATGGAGCCGATC
Organism: Pseudomonadota bacterium; assembly: GCA_039025455.1. GTDB lineage: Bacteria > Pseudomonadota > Alphaproteobacteria > Sphingomonadales > Sphingomonadaceae > Erythrobacter. The sequence continues at coordinate 524 of JBCCOF010000154.1, forward strand.
CCTGCTTCTATTTGCGTTGTGCTTTCGTTGGCCGCGTTGTGTGCAGAGCAAGAGCGGAGCGGTCAACCTCTCGACTTGAGACGCCGATGGGCTAAGGCGGGTTAGATGGGCGATACCGAACCGTTTGTGCTGCTGGATGACGCGCGCGCCATTGATGGTGCGGCGGATGCCTTGCTGTATGAGCGGCCCAAAGCTGTGTTCGCGGCGCACCATGCGCGCGATGTCGAGCGGGTGTTGGAGGAAGCCAATGCTGCGCTGGCCGGGAGTGCGGGATCGCTGGTCGGCTATATTGCATATGAAGCGGGATTGGCGCTGGAGCCGAAACTGGCCCCGCTCGCCGATGCACGCAACGGCGCGAGCGGTCCGCTGGTGTGGCTGGGCCTGTTTGACGAACCGGAGCGAATTGCGGCGGCGGATGTGCCCGCGTGGCTCGCAGCCAAGCGCGAGGGAAACGCCAGCCTCGGCCCACTCGACCCACAGCTTTCACCCGGCGGTTATGCGCAAGCCTTCGAGACCCTGCGCGAGGCGATCCATGCTGGCGATATCTATCAAGCCAACCTCACCTATCCGCTCGCCGGGTCCTATCGCGGAGAGCCATTGGCGCTCTATGGCGCGCTGCGGGCGGCGGCGAGCGCGGGCTATGGCGGCGCGCTGTTTGACGGTTCGCATTGGCTGCTGAGCTTTTCGCCCGAGCTGTTTTTCGCGCTGGACGGCGATATGGCGAAGGCCAAGCCGATGAAAGGAACGCGCCCGCGCGGCGGCGACGAGACCAGCGATGCCGAACTAGCAGAGGAACTGGCGAACTCGGTCAAGGACAAGGCCGAAAACCTGATGATCGTCGATCTGATGCGCAACGACCTTAGCCGGGTCGCGGTGCCGGGCAGCGTGCGGGTCGATGCGCCATTCGCGGTGGAGAGCTATCCGACGGTTCACCAAATGGTCTCGACCGTGCGCGCGCAGCTGGCGCCGGGTAAGGGACCGAGCGATTTGGTCGCGGCTTTGTTTCCATGCGGCTCAATCACTGGCGCGCCCAAGATCCGCGCGATGGAGCTGATCAACGAGGTCGAACGCGATGCGCGCGGGCCTTATTGCGGGGCTATCGGCCGGATTGATGCCAATCGGAACGCTGCGTTCAATGTGGCGATCCGGACGCTGCGTCTAACCCCGATCGAGAACGGGCAAGGCGCCGCCGTTCTGGGCGTTGGTTCCGCCATTGTGGCCGACAGCGAGCCGATGGCGGAGCGGCGCGAATGCGAGGTCAAAGCCGGTTTCGCCCGCCGCGCTGCGCCCGACCTGACCGCGCCTGCGTGCGACCTGATCGAAACTATGCGGTTTGAGCCGACAAGCGGAGTCGCGCATCTCGAACTGCATCTGGCGCGCATGAAGCGCAGCGCGGCAGAGCTGGGCTTCGAGTTTGGCCGACACGCCGCGCGAAACCAGATTCATGCGCTGTGTTTCGAATTGGAAGAGTCCGCGAGAGTGCGGCTGCTGGTAGCACGTGGCGGGGCACTCGCCTTGTCGGCGGAGCCGCTGCCCGAAGTTATCGCAGAGCCTTTGTCATGCATCGCACTGCCCAACCCGCTCGACCCGTCGGATTGGCGTTTGGCGCACAAGACATCGGATCGCGGGTTCTACGAGGACGCCCTGAGCGCCGCAAAATCCATGGGGGCGGGTGAAGCGCTGCTGGTGCGCGATGAGGGGCTGGTGACTGAAGGGTCGTTCACCAATATCTTTGTCGAGCGCGACGGGGATTTGCTGACACCACCAACCACGCTCGGACTGCTCCCCGGCATTTTGCGCGAACACCTCTTGGCCGAGGGCCGTGCGCGGGAGACTGAGTTGACCCTCGACGATCTCGCTGACGGGTTCTGGCTTGGCAATGCACTGCGCGGGCTATTCAAGGCAAAGCTGATATGACCATTCCCATCATCTACGAAGACGGCGAAGCGCTGGTCATTAACAAGCCTGCCGGCCTGCCCGTGGACCGCCCGCGTCGGGGCGGGGCCTGTCTTGAGGACCATCTCGACGATCTCAAACTCGGCTTCCAACGTCGCCCGATGGCGGTGCACCGGCTTGATACCGACACCAGCGGGTGCCTGTTGCTGGCGCGCAATCCCAAGGCGCTCAAGCGGTTCAACAAAGCGTTTGAAAACCGGCTGGTGGGCAAGACCTACCTCGCGGTGATCGACTTCGAACCGCGCGAGCAATCGGGCACGATTGAGCTGGCGCTGTCCAAGGTCAGCTCGGCCGAGAAAGGCTGGCGGATGATCGCCGCGAAAAAGGGCAAGCCGGCAGTGTCTCACTGGGAGCTGCTGGAGACCATCGGAGAGGGCGAAAAGCTCCGTTCGCTGATCCGGTTCCGGCCCGAAACCGGTCGCACGCACCAATTGCGCGTTCATGCGCTGCAAGGGCTCGGTGCGCCGCTGCTCGGCGATCCGGTCTATGGTCCGGTGCGCGGGCAGAACACCGGCGCGCCGCGCACGATGCTCCACGCCGAATCGATTGCGGTGGGCCGCGATGGCAAGCCGACCATCACCGCTTTCGCGCCCTTCCCCGAGGATTTTGCGCGCGCCGGACTGACCGCGCCCGAGCCGCCGCCCGCCCCTGTGCGGGAACCGGCAGAACCCGATCCCGCCAGCGACAATGGATAAAACCCTTCTGGACCGCGCGCACAGCTTGGCCGAAGAGAGCTTTCTCGCAGGATCAGGGCCCGGCGGGCAAAACGCTAACAAGGTCGCGACCGAGGTTCAATTGCGCGTCAACATCTACGCCCTGCGCCTGCCACCGCCGGTGTTTGCGCGGCTGCGGGATTTGGCTGGATCAAAGCTGACCACAGCGGGAGACCTGCTGATCACAGCCCGCCAACACCGCACGCAAGAGGCAAACCGCACCGCCGCGCGCGCAAAGCTGGAAGACATGCTCGAAGCCGCGCACCGCCAACCGAAAAAGCGCGCCAAGACCCGCGTGAACCGCGTCGGCAAGACCCAACGGCTCAAATCGAAAAAGGCGCGCGGACAGATCAAGGCAAATCGAGGCAAACCCAGCCGTTCCGATTGGTGAGTTCGCCTTGACTTTTCCCCCAGAATCACCCAATGGCGCGCGTCTGTGAGGCGGCGCACCCACGTTTCGGGCACGCGTCGCCGTTTGTTATTTGGGCCGCCCGGTCAACCAGGCTGCCTCCACCCGATCTTAGGAAACCGCGATGGCGAAGTCCGCAACTGTCAAGATCAAGCTCGTCTCGACCGAGGGCACGGGCTTTTATTACGTGACCAAAAAGAACCCGCGCAACATCACCGAGAAGATGTCGTTCCGGAAATATGATCCGGTCGCGAAAAAGCACGTCGAGTTCAAAGAAGCCAAGATCAAGTAAGATCGCTGGCTGGTCTCGCGTGTCCGGCACAGGCTCTTGCAAAGACGGCTGGCACAAAGACACACCTTTCCACTTGCCAACAGGCCGGTTCAGCCGCCAATCATCCGCTTGGGTGTAGGACACCTCACGAAATATGCGGGAGGTTTGAATGCTGACGAAATTTGTTCCGGGTAAACCTGTCCGGCTCGCCGCGCTCGCGCTGGTGGGCATGGGTTCGCTTGGCCTTGCCACCGGCGCGCCGCTCGCGCCCGTCGCTCCGGCGCAGGCGCAATCCAATTCGGCCAAGCTCGATCAGGTCGTCGCCGCGCTGCGCGGTATTTCTACCATGCGCGCCAGCTTTACACAGACCGATCGTCAGGGTCGTGTTGCGCGCGGGGTGATGACGCTAAAGCGCGGGGGCAAGATTCGCTTCGATTACGGCAAGAACGCCGATCTTCTCGTCGTTTCGAACGGCAAATCGCTGTATATGGTCGATTACGAGGTCAATCAGGTCCAGCGCTGGCCGATCAAGAACTCGCCGCTGGGCGCGTTGCTCGATCCGAATCGTGATGTGAAGCGCTATGGCAAGTTGAAGCCTACCGGCGATTCGCGCGTGCTCAGCGTTGAAGTCAGCGATCCGAAGAAGCCCGAGTTCGGCACTATCAACCTGATTTTCGTGCGCAATTCCAAGGCGCCGGGCGGTTGGCAGCTCACCAATTGGGTCGCTCTGGACGCCCAGAATCACCGCACCACGGTGCGGCTGACGAATCACCGCTATGGTCTTTCGGTCGCGGAAAGCACGTTCAAATTCAAAGATCCGCGCAATTCATCTCGTCGACCACGCTGAACGGCTGAACGGCGTCCAGTTGTATGGATGCGACAAAATCAGGCTCTCGTTCATAGAGCGGAAAGCCGGCGGGGCGTAATTTTCAGATGTAAGGTTGGCGGAAGGCGGGTTTCCCCCCTGTTGCCCTTTCCTTCGCGAAAGCCGCCTTGCAAAAGCGTGACGAACGCTAACATGAAGCCCCTGCCGCATCGCCCCCGCGGCAGGGGTTTTTTTGAAGATTTGTTTTAGACCCTCAAGCGGCGGGCGGCGGACATCCGTCTGCCTTGGCTACGTGGCATAAGCCGCAGCGGGCGGTCGCCCTTTCACTGCTGTGACCAAGAACCAAAATTAAGCTTGTGATTCAGTGCCAAACGGCTGCGAAGCAGCCACAAGGCCGACCGGCCGCCCGCAGCGACGCGACCTTTAGGTCGCATGAGCGAGGACATCGCGCCCCGGATGGGGCGCGCAAACAAAAAAC